>JAYUWT010000628.1:0-18133 GCA_043753405.1 Saprospiraceae bacterium
TTGCGCCATTCTTCTGGCAAAAGCAGCAAATCAGGAACAGCGCAGCCGGATCGGAAATCAAACCGGCGGCAGGGTTTTAATGTTTTTATATACGGATGATCTGGACAGGGACTACGCTAATTTGTTGCAACACAATGTCACTGTAGTCCGCCCACCTGAAATTCAACCTCATGGCAAGGTTTGCGTATTTGCAGATCTGTATGGCAACCTGTGGGACCTTATTGAACAATGAACAATGAACAATGAACAATGAACAATGAATAATGAACAATGAATATTGAATATTGAATATTGAATAATGAAAAATGAACAATGAAATGAATAATGAAAAATGAACAATGAAAGATAATTGATTTTCATCCGGAAAACTGTCGATATTAAAGAGTAAAAATCCATGTTAGTAATAATCTTTATAATGGGCAAAGCTAAAGCGCCAAAGTGCTAAAGCGCTAATGCGCTGAATCGCCAAAGACCAAAGCGTAGCGAGCTAATAATTAAATGAAAGATAATTTGTTTATAACAATGAATATTTACTAAAACCATACTTTATACCGTAACAAGCTAATGCGCTAAGATGTTAATGCGCCAATGCGCTCCCAGCATTGGAACTAAATTTATCTTATTGTCATTTTATAAAGTCGAATAGAAAACATACTTTTACATTTTTTAAAAAAGATTATTGAACGATGACAATAGAAGAAGCAAATAAGATCCTGGACCATGCTCGATTAATGATGGAACATGCGATAGAACACCTCGATCATGAATTGAATAAAGTCAGGACCGGCAAGGCTTCTCCTTCTCTGGTTTCAGAAATAAAAGTAGAATATTATGGTTCTCCGACTTTATTGAGCCAGGTAGCGAATGTTAGTATTTCTGATGCAAGGACCATAGTGATCCAACCATGGGAAAAACCTATGTTGAAACACATTGAAAATGCGATCTTCGAAGCTAACCTGGGCATCACTCCTATGAATGATGGTGAAGTGATCCGTCTTACTATACCTCCGCTTACTGAAGAAAGGAGATTGACCCTTGTTAAACAGGCAAAACATCTTGCCGAAGATGCAAAGGTAAGTGTCCGCAATGTTAGACGAGACAGTATGGAACAGATAAAAAAACTCATTAAAGACGGTTTCCCGGAAGATATGGGCAAAAGAAAGGAAGATGAAATTCAGAAACTTACGGACAGCCATACGGAACAAGCGGCCAGACATGCGGATGCAAAAGAAAAAGAGATCATGATCATCTGATCAGTCTTTGATGGTCCACGGATTGTTCCTTTGAGATTCAATGATTGTTGATTATTTATACTCCGGGAAAGCATGAAAGATAATTTTCAAAGATCTTTACTCAAAGGTACATTGGAAATACCTTTTGAGAATATAGCGTCTCTTGATGAAAATACTTTTAATCAGATCCCGACGATTGACAAATTTCTCATAAGCGATACACTGTTGAGTTATTCTATTCAGGCACCTCAGTTTCCTTTTGAGATCATTGCTTCCCGGGACGAAAAATTTCCTTATACTCCATTTCAGGCAGTAAGACTCATTTCCGGTTTAACGCAAAACATGTTGCCGGTCGTCAGTTATTACCTAACTCAGATCCATATTAAATACAAGCGATTATTTCACCCCACTGTCATAGTGCAGGTTTTGGAAAACCGCAATGTCTGGCTAGATCATATCACTTTACTCCCCAAGGTAATGCGGGAAAGGGCGCGATGGCTATCCCCTCTGAGGACATCGTGGCAATGGTGGAACAGCATTTTTAAAAAGGAAATTTGGGATGATTTGGCCGATCCTTTGCGTTTTTTCTATTTTCGGATCATGCGGGTTTTTAAACCCGGCGAGGCAGATATTTTGCTCACAGGGTCCTGGTATCGTGAATCATCTGACTCTAAAAGATTGTTGCTGCAAATAGTAATGGAAACATACAGGCACGAAGACATGATCGTATTGCAGGAACTTTATAAACAGGAAGGAAGTAAAATTAAAGCAACGATCAGGCAACTGATGTTTATGTCAGAACAGAATACCTACAGGGAAATATTGTCAGATATGGTAAGAAAATCAAATGGATCTATTGATGAATTAATCAAAATAAATTACGGTAAGATCAAAGAATTAGATCACTTATTTGAAGATAAAAAAGACCTTGGTTTACCACCGGAACTCCTATTCACACTACCTTATGGGGCTTTTCACTCCAGGATTAAAAATAAGTCTGTCTCGCTAGGTGAATATTTAATGTCATTAAAAAATAATAACAATCTGATCAATGAATTAGCGATCAATTATCTGTATAAAAAAGATATTGCTTCTCTTAGTTCTTTATTGGACATCGCACTTTGTAATGATGAAATTAAACTGAATACTTCATTTTTACAAATATTCAGCCAACAAGTCTCTGCATATACCAATGAATTATTGCTATTCATGATGACCAATTGCAATTCTGTGGCACGATGGCATTTATACCGGCAATTGATCTTTTTTGGCGAGGTGAGCCTCAATAAAAAAAACTCATCTTCTCTGATCACGCTGACCGGTCTGTATACCAAAGGAGTGGAGTTAAATAAAAGTGTAATGGAAGATTTTATGGCACGGGGATGTTTTTGCATCGATACTGCCTATATGGATGACTGGAAGCTGATGTGTATAGATATTGCTGAAAAGTCAAAGGAACTTAAGGCGATGAAGGTCAGTACCATGATCGAAGAATGTCTTACATTTAGGAAACAATTGGAGACCAGTTTTGAACATGGAAAATAGTCAGAATAATATAAGACCCAGTGCCGAAACCAAATACCGGCTTGAGCTGGCTGCATTAGCAAAACAGGATAAACATGAGCGCCCTATTGGTTGGAAACTATCCCCCAAAGCTGTAATCACCTATCTTACCGGAGGAAAGATCTCTGACAAGGTCGTCATTGAACCCAAATACCTTGGAGATAAAAAACAACTTGAACTGTGTATCGCAACATTACTGACTGACAGGGGATTGATGCTCATGGGCCTTCCCGGCACTGCGAAATCATGGCTTTCTGAACACCTTTCAGCTGCCATATCAGGGATCAGTACATCGATGATCCAGGGAACCGTTGGCATGGATGAAAACCAACTGAAATATCACTGGAACTATGCCGAATTGTTACAAAACGGCCCTTCTGAAAAAGCATTGGTCAAAAGTCCCATACTTCGTTCGATGGAAGCAGGCATCATCTGCAGGATAGAAGAACTGACGAGGATGCCGACAGAAGTTCAGGACATCCTTATCACTGTGCTGTCTGAAAAAATGATGTCCATCCCCGAGCTGCAAAAAGAAGTGTTTGCTCAGAAAGGTTTTAATGTCATCGCCACGGCCAATGACAGGGACAAAGGTGTGCACGATCTTTCTGCAGCCCTGCGCCGAAGATTTAACATAGTATATCTTTCCATGCCCGGCAGCCTTCAGGAAGAAATAGACATCATACATTTTCGATTAAGTCAGATACAACAGGATCTTGGTCTGGAAAAATTCAAAATACCACTGGAAAATCTTTCAGACCTCGTCACTATATTCCGGGAGTTGCGCAATGGAAGTACAGAAGACAAAAAGAACAAAATCAAATCTCCGGGCAGTTCACTTTCGACAGCTGAAGTACTTTCTGTGATCCAGACAGGCATCCAGCACGCCATCCATTTTGGCAATGGCAAAATAACTCCCGATGATTTTGCATCTTCTATTCATTCTACCGTTGTAAAAGACCAGAAACAAGATCAGGCCGCATGGGACGAATATGTGGAGGCTGTTGTAAAAAACAGGAAAGGCTGGAAGGGCTGGTATGAGGCGTTTCAGAGGGATTAGAAATCAGAAGTCAGAGATCAGAAATCAGAGGTCAGAAAAGCTAAATAGATTTATGGGGCTTTGGGAAACTTTGGTTCACTTTGGGAAACTTTGTGATACAGCCTTAGAAGTTTGAGGTTTATCGTTTGTTGTTTGAATATTACTGATTACCAATTACTAATTACCGATTACCAATTACCAATTACCGATTACCAATTACCGATTACCTATTACCTATTTTAAATAACGCCCTAATTTTAATTATTTCCTTATTTTAGGCCCTCCAAACAGAAAAATTCTTTCCTTATCCGTTGTTATTAGTATAAGTGCGGGATACTTTAAATAGTCAAAATATTTTCTATGAAATTTTTTAATTTAATACTTTTCTCCTTACTATGTCTTACTATGAATGCCCAGGAGTTTCAACATGTAAATATTGAATTACTCGGCCGTTGGGAAGTACCATCGGAAATGGCAGGTGAATACGGCATAGGCCACAGCAGCTGTTGGGGATATGCCCAGGATAGCAGGGAATATGCCATAGTCGGATGCGGAAACGGAACAGCTTATATCGATATAACTGATCCTGGTAAGCCGGTTTTGGTGGATTTCGTAAGCAGCAATATCCAAAATGCAACATGGAGGGAATATAAGACTTATAAACATTATGCCTACCATGTAAGCGATGATAATGGCCCAAATCATTTTGATATTATAGATCTGTCGTATTTACCTGACAGTGTTCATGTAGTTTATTCCGGCAGTCAGGAATATTTTCAGACCGGACATACGATCTTTATGGACGGAGACAATATGTATATAGGCTTGCACAATCACACATCCATGTCTGTATTCAGCTTGAAAAATGATCCAACAAAGCCTGAATTTTTGCGCCTATTGAGTGATGATTATCCCGGTGATGTGCACGATATGTTTGTCCGCAACGATACGGTTTACGCATCCAAAGGATGGGATGGGGCTTTACAGATCTTAGAATTTAAAGAGAACAAATTCAGAGAGATAGGCATCTTTGCCGGTTATCCATTCGTGGGTTACAATCACAGCAGTTGGCTTTCTCCCGATGGCAAAACCCTGATCTTTGCAGATGAGGTTCCCGGCAATCTGCCGGCCAAGTCCCTTGATGTTACAGACCCCGGCAATCCTGTGTTACTTGATACATTTTATTCGCAGTCAGGCAGGGCAACACATCACAATCCTTTTATAGGTTTCAACTATACTTTTGTGATGGCTAGTTATGAGGATGGAGTGCAGGTGTTTGATTACTCAGATCCAACGGAAATTAAGCTAAGGGGTTATTTCGATACCCACTATCAGTCAGATCTGGAAGGCCCCAAGGGAGGCTACCTTGGTGCATGGAGTGCTTATACACCTCTGCCCAGTAAAAATATGATCGTGGTGGACAGGCAAAACGGGCTTTATGTATTGGATGCATCTAAGGCATATTTTCCTGAAGTATCTGCTTTAAAAGATCATTCAGGCGTAACTGAAATAACTAACTTTCCCAATCCTTCCTCCGAAGGATTTAATATCCTGTTACCGGAAGAGTTGAATGGAAATCTTGAAGTGAAAATCATCAACAGTGCAGGAAGTATTATCTACCAAAACATCATGGATGCTGCACATATAAAAAATCATCTTTTTTCTACCAAAGGCTGGGCTGAAGGAATGTATCTGGTCCATTTGCTTCAAAAAGATAAGATATTTATCAGCGAACAAATAATTAAATAAAACATAAATTAATTCAATAAATGAAGTTTTCTCTTTTAAGTATTTTTACAATTCTGACATTACATCTTAGTGCTCAGGAATACAGCCATCAGAATATAGAATTATTAGGAACCTGGGCCATACCTCCAGATAAGATCCAGGAATTCGGAGATCATTACAGCAGTTGCTGGGGATATGCAAAGGACGGTAGGGAATACGCCATTGTAGGCTGCGGCAATGGGACTGCTTATATAGATGTAACAGACCCTTCCAATCCTGTTTTTGTAGATTTTGTGACCAGTGTTGCTCAGGACGCTACCTGGAGAGAATATAAGACCTATCAACATTATGCTTACCAGGTGAGTGACGACGGCGCTCCAAATCAGTTTGACATCATCGATCTTTCATATTTACCGGACAGTGTTCATATTGCCTATTCCGGAACAGATATATTTACCCGGGCGCATACCATCTTTATTGATGGCACGCGAATGTACAGAGGTGGCAATATGAAGATCTATGATCTGGCCAAGGATCCTACGAAACCGGAATTATTGCTGGACAATACTATAGGATATGTGCATGATATGTATGTCAGAAATGATACGGTCTATGCTTCTCAGGGCGACAATGGCCTTTTCATTTATAAATTTACGGGCACGGCGATGGATCTGATCGGTTCATTTACCAACTATCCCTTTGGTGGTTATAACCACAGCAGTATACTGACTCCGGATGGAAAAACTTTATTGATGGCGGATGAAGTTCCACAAAATCTTCCCGGCAAATCCCTGGATGTAAGTGACCCTTCAAATCCTATTTTCCTGGACACTTTTTACACTCAGTCAGGTAAAGCGACCTTGCACAATCCTTTTCTGGCCCCCAATAATACTTTTGTAATGGCGAGTTATAAAGACGGTGTCCAGGTGTATGACTATTCAGACCCGATAGATATTAAGATAAGAGGTTATTTTGATACACACTGGCAGTCAGATTCTACCAATGTCAACGGAGGCTACAATGGTGCCTGGAGCGCTTATACTGAATTGCCAAGCAAAAACCTTATCGTGGTGGATATCACCAATGGCCTCTATGTGCTGGATGCGAGCAAGGCTTATTTCCCTGAAGTATTGTCAAAAAAAGCATTAATAAATGCTTCAAAGATCGCCACTTATCCCAATCCATCCTCTCATGAATTTCAGATAGAAATACCATCCGGATTAAGTGGAAAAGTGGAGGTAAAAATAATAAATACCGCCGGTCAATTGGTCTATCATAACATCATGGATGAGCAAGCATTGAAGAAACATAAATTCTCTGGGGATAAATGGGCCACGGGCATTTATCTTATCCAGCTTACGCAGAATGAAAAGGTTTATGTCGCTGAGCAAATCATAAGGTAAAAAAATTTAAATGAAAATTTTCATACTCCTCTTATGTATTTTTTTCTCTTTAAATTCCTTTTCGCAGGAGTTTGACAGACTCAATATTGAATTATTGGGCAGGTGGACGATTCCTGTTGATAAAGTTGAAGAATTTGGGACTAAACATAGCAGCTGTTGGGGCTATGCTCAGGAAGGAAGGGAATATGCTATTGTAAGTTGTTCGAATGGAACAGCATATATTGATATTACTGATCCGTCCTTTCCGGAATTTATAGATTTCGTGGAAAGTGATGTTAAAAATGCGACCTGGAGAGAATACAAAACTTATAAACATTATGCCTACCAGATCAGTGATGATCAGGGAGCAAACCACTTTGACATTGTGGATATGTCGTACCTCCCAGATAGTGTACATGTAGCCTATAAGGGATCTTCAGAGTATTTTAAGACAGGTCATACGATATTCATTGAAGGGGACTTTATGTACATTGGAGCTCTCAATAAACAATCGATGGCAGTATTTAGTCTGTTGGAGGACCCGGAAAGACCTAAATTATTGAGAACACTCAGCCAGGATCATCCCGGTTATGTTCATGATATGTTTGTGCGAAATGATACGATTTATGCATCCATGGGTACTGTAAACGGCCTAAAGATCTTTGTATATAAAGAGGATAAATTTACGCTATTAGGCTCTTTTACTAATTATCCTTTTACAGGGTTTAATCATAGTTGCATTTTAACCCCCGATGGAAAGACGCTGATATTTACGGATGAAGTCCCTCCTAATTTACCGGCTAAAAGTTTAGACGTCAGTGATCCTGCCAATCCGGTTTTAGTGGACACCTTTTATTCACAAACCCGGAAGGCAACTTTGCACAATCCATTTCTGGCATACAATAATACATTTGTCATGGCAAGTAATGCCGATGGTGTTCAGGTATTTGACTTTTCAGATCCGGCGGAAATAAAGATGAGAGGTTATTTCGACACACATTATCAATCCGGTCCCGATAACACGAATGGTGGAAATTTTGGCGCCTGGAGTGCTTATACACAGTTGCCAAGTAAAAATCTGGTTGTTGTAGACAGGCAAAATGGGTTATTTGTTCTAGACGCAACAAAAGCTTATTTTCCGGTAACTTCAGTAGATAAAAGTAATAGAGAAAGCATTAAAATCTCTTCTTATCCCAATCCGAGTGAAAATAATTTCCAAATAGAAATACCAGGAAACATCACCGGAAAATTGGAGGTCAAAATATTTAGTACTGCCGGAAATATGATCTATCACAACATAATGGAAGCACAAGTTTTAAAGCAGCATAAATTCTCTGCAGGTAATTGGCCAGCGGGAGTATATCTGATTCAGCTCATACAGGAAGAAAAAGTATTTATCGCTGAGCAAATGATCAAATAATCTCTATTTTTCAAAAATACTTTCAAGAAACGTCATGAAATCCGACCAAGATCTTTTATCAGCTTTTTCGTTGTACGCGGCACCTTTTGAGTTGTCGTTGCCCGCAGATTTTTCAGTAAATGCGTGAACTGCATTGGCATAATAATTCATTTGCCAGTCAGCTTTTGCTGTGCGCATTTCATTCTGAAAATTATCGATCTCCTGTTTAGGGACATAAAAATCATCTGCACCATGGCAGACCAGGACTCTTGGGTTAATAGTCTGGATAGTCCTTGCCGTATCCCTTCCCAATCCACCGTGAAATGACACCACCCCTGCCACGGGCATATTTACACGGGCTGCTTCCAGAGCACCTGTTCCTCCGAAGCAATAACCGATAATCACTATTTTATCTTTGGATGCACCACTTTTGATAAGTTGATCGAGAGCAAGATGGATCCTAACCTGATATTCACCGACATTTTTCTTGTAGTAACCGGCCATAGCCCCGGCTTCTTTGCTGTCTTTGGGATATTTTCCTTCTCCATATATATCTGCGATAAAGGTGTGATAACCCCAGTCTGAAAGTTGATGGGCAACTTCTTTTTCGTGCACCTGGATGCCTTTCCACGCGGGTAGGATGAGGATTCCGGCTTTATCAGTTCTCGCTTTAGATGGTTTGACAGCAACGCCGGTCAGTTTTTGGCTTTTGGCGTTATAAGACACTTCAGTTAATTGGGCATTCATTTTATTAATAATAAGCAATGAAAAAAATACCAGGACAGGAAAGAACTTCATTATTATAGGATTTTATGTTACCGATATAATGATCATAACAATAAGAGTCCTTTCTGGTTCCTGAAGTTGAATAAAATTAGAAGTAAGCAATTAGAAATACGAATGATTTTCAAAGCGTAAGTTTGTTTGGAGCCAAAAAAGCAACTTAACTCTAATTCAAATTCAATCATATCATATGTGGTATATTTATTGTACAAAAAGCAGGTCGCTAAGCAATATTAAAAATTTTAATAATAAGGTAGGACAAGGACATTAAGACTATACCGGAATTCTTAACTCCTTAATGGTTAAGATTCTTCAAATCTACTTTGCGCAGCATTGCACCCATCGCGAATCGCTGCGACACAGTTTATCTACATTGTGAAATTTTGTTCCACATTTATTGATTTTTATCTTTCCCTTAATTCACTAGATTTACACATGCATTTGTTGAGAATATTTACTTTTTTGATTGTCATAGTTTCAGGTTTCTGGGAACAGGCCTATTCACAGAATATAGAAGTACTGAGCGAAGTAGATCAAACCATAGAAAAAAGTAACTATTATGACGGCCTCAAAGAAAAAAAGATCAGTGACCTCAAAATTAAACTACGTAAGTCCAAAACTCCCGAAGACAGTTACAAAAATTCTTTCCTGCTCGCTCAAGAATATTATGTGTATAAATCAGATTCTGCTAAACATTTTACGCGACGTTCATTGACCACAGCACGCCAACTCAATGATACCTTTAAGATCAATGAAAGTGCAATATTGCTAGCGAGCGCTGAGGCTAAAGCCGGCATTTTTCCGGAGGTGTTAAGATTACTATTTTCTGTAGATAAATTAAAACTCAATACTGATCAGCTCATCAATTATTATAAAACATATTCAGAATATTTAATATATGAATTGGAATACCTGCAGGATGAAGCGATCAATGATATTATCAACAAACGCATTGAAATAAGGGATTCTTTGATAGAAATGTTGCCAGAAACTTCTGTCGAATATGCCATTAACATGGGCACCAAAAATATCGAACTCGGGAATTATGATCAGGCAGAATTTGTACTTCTTAAAAGGTTACCTCACGTTCAACCAAATACACGAGAGTATTCAATTCTGACTGCCATCACAGCCTACCTTTATGAAATGAAAAAAGATACTGAAAAGCAAAAATATTATCTCTCCCTGTCGGCCATTTCTGATGTCAGATCGTCTGTCAAGGAAAATCTTTCCCTGCGTTCACTTGCTACTATTTTGTACAATGAAAACGATTACATAAGAGCTAATAACTACATCAAAAAAAGTCTCGACGACGCCAACTTTTACAATTCGAGACTTCGCAATATCCAGATCTCCAGGGTACTGCCCATCATTGTCAAAGCATATGATGTACAAAAACAAAAACAGGAGGATAAATTGAGAAGCTTGCTTGCTTTGCTGACAGTTGTTCTGATCATCCTCGGCTTTGCCATCTATTTCATATTCAGGCAGATGAAAAAAGTAGCAAAGGCAAAGGAAAGCCTCGACACTACAAACCACCTCTTAATTAAGATCAACGACGACCTGACTGAGGCCAATCAAAAAGAGAAAGAAATGAATCTCAAACTTTCAGAGGCTAATTTGGTAAAAGAACAATACATCCATAGCTTTCTTGAGATCTGTACACAATATATACACAAACTGGAATCCTTTAAATCTGTAGTCCACCGCAAACTCAAATCCGGGCAAACCGCAGAAATATTAAAATACACGGAAACAGATAAAGGAAGTTCGAAGGAACTGAAAGAATTGTATAAAAATTTTGACAAAGCCTTTCTTAATGTTTATCCGTATTTCGAAGAAGAAGTCAATAAACTTTTAAAATCAGACGACCAATATCATCTTAAAAGCGACTCTTTAAACCAGGAACTCAGGATCTATGCACTGATCAGACTGGGCATCGCCGACAACAATAAGGTGGGTACCTTTTTGCATTATTCGTTGCGCACCGTTTATAATTATCGCAGTAAGGTCAAATTAAAAGCTATTAATCCTGAAGATTTTGAGGAAAAGGTGTTGAAGATAGGGATGATATAACATTTCATTTCAACCCCTTATCTCACCATAGGATATTATTGTTTAACGCTTTTCGGAATCGAGCCTGATAGTTCAGCCTTTTTTAATATGCTTTGTACAAGTTTTTTTAAAACATTAGTTCGACTTTTGACAAATATTCACCTTAAAACATCTCATTTATACTACCACGTCCACCAAATTATTTACTTAGATTGCTTTATTATATTACTGTAAACATCAGATTATCAATTCATTAATTCCTTTTTTTGTTTACTTAAATTTACATCATCTTTTTTGCAGTCGATTTCTAAGACTTCCTGTGATAAATTTGAATCGGACAATACAATATTTACAAATTAAAATTTATTTATGAACATCTTTCTATACTTAGGAGAAGTCCGGCATATCATGAAAAGAAAAAGGGCTTTGACCAATATCTTTTTATTAGCCGTGGCTTTGACAATTTCAATGAAAACTCAGGCACAGAATAACCTTCCTCCTGCTTCCGGTCCTGACTCCCTTAGGGAACTAACGATCAATGAAGTCGTCATCATCGGATATGGTAGTGTCCGAAAGGGTGATGAAACCGGATCTGTTACAGCAATTAAAACCGATGATAAGGTCAAAGGGTTTGCGCCAAACGCTCAGGACATGCTTGTGGGCAAGGTTGCCGGTGTAGTTGTCACTACTGAAGGTGGTTCGCCGAGCGGAGGATCCGTGATCAGGATCAGGGGAGGCTCATCCCTCTCTGCAAGTAACGACCCACTTATAATAGTCGACGGTGTACCTATAGATAACGGGGGACTAGGCGGTGCAGGTAACATTCTCAATACCATCAATCCGAGTGATGTTGAGACTTTCACTGTATTAAAAGACGCATCTGCCACAGCCATTTATGGTTCCCGTGCTTCTAATGGTGTCATCCTGATCACAACCAAAAAAGGTAAAGGTCAAGGTTTGCGGCTGACTTATGACGGGAATATCTCTATGAGCCAACCGAAAAAATTCATTGACGTATTAAATGCAGATGAATACCGTAATTTCATCAATACTTCTTTTGCAGGACAAACTAATTATGATGAAATCGTAAGTAAGTTAGGCGCAGGTAATACAGACTGGCAAAAATCGATCTTCCGCACATCTTATAATACGGAACATAATCTGAGTTTATTGGGATCTGTTAAGGATCAACTTCCATATAGGGTTTCCCTCGGTTACTCCAATCTGAATGGCATCCTCAAAACCTCCTCTCAGGGTCGTTTCACAGCAAGCCTTTCAATATCCCCGACATTTTTTGACAACCATCTAAAGGTAAATGTCAATGGTCGTGGAATGAAGTTGAAAAATAGATTCGCTAATCAGGATGCTATAGGTTCAGCCATCGTAATGGATCCTACACAGAACATTTATGATGAAAACAGTCCTTACGGTGGTTATTTCACATGGAATGGTGTGGATGGCACACCGATCCAGGTTGCGACCAAAAATCCATTGTCCATCCTTGAGATGACAAATGATAAAGCTGATATCTTTAATTTTATCGGAAATACACAATTTGAGTATAAAACACACTTTCTTCCTGAATTGAAACTGAATCTCAATCTGGGACTGGATTATTCGAAGAGTGATGGGACCAAAGTCATTTCTGAAAATTCTCCTTCAGACTTTATATATGGTGGCTATGACAGCAAATGGTCACAACAACGACGCAATTCCAATCTTGACATGTATGCCCAATACGTGAAAGACCTCAACTTTATGGACAGTCAGATCGATCTTATGGGTGGCTATTCATGGCAGCATTATTACAGGGAAGGTAATAACGTAGCACACAGGATTTCAAGATTTGATGATAATGGTGATCCTTTATTGGTTACAGAAAGTGATTACGCTACAGAAAATTACATCCTTTCATTCTACGGAAGGTTGAATTACAATATTAAAAACCGTTATTTACTAACCTTCACATTGAGAGAAGACGGCTCTTCCCGCTTTAGTTCTGACAACAGATGGGCGCTCTTCCCATCCACAGCTTTGGCATGGAAGATCAATGAAGATCTGTTCCCGGATTCCAGAGTAGTCAGCGACCTCAAGCTGCGCCTTGGCTGGGGAGTAACGGGGCAACAGGACATCAATCAGGGCGACTATCCTTATCTGGGCACCTACCTGCATAGTGTCGGAAGCGAGGCCAGTTACCTGAGAGGATATAACAATGGTGTTCCGATCTGGGTATCATTGCTCCGTCCGGAATCTTACAATCCTGACCTGAAGTGGGAAACTACAGAGACATACAACGCAGGGCTTGATTTTGGATTCTTCAGAAATCGAATAGAAGGAGGCTTTGATATTTATTACAGAAAAACAGAGGACCTTATCAATGCGGAAACTAAGGTTCCTGCCGGTACCAACTTCCGTGAATATGTAGCCGCCAATATTGGCTCTTTGGAAAACCGCGGTGTTGAATTTTTTTTGAATCTAAGAGCAGTCGTCAAAAGTGATTTTGGTTGGGACATCGGCGGAAACATCGCTTACAATAAAAACAAGATCCTGGAATTATCGTACGGAGACAATACCCAGTCACAAAGAAGATACAATGTCAACGTGCACAAGGTAGGCCAGCCTGCAGGAATGTTCTACCTGTATGAGCAGATCTATGATACTGCAGGAAATCCAATCGAAGGATTTTACAAGGACCAGAACAATGATGGTCTGATCAATGAAAAAGACCTCATCACATTTCACAAACCGGCTGCTGATGTCAACTACGGTATTACTACCAAGTTGAGATGGAAGAATTGGGATTTTGCGGTAGCGAGTCATGGCAGCTTTGGTAATTACAATTACAATTCGGTCGCGGCAGGTAGTGCGGCATTGAGTTCCAGTTCTGTGTATGCCAATGAGTTTCTGGTAAACAGGCCGCAATCGGCATTTGAGACCAATTTCCAGACGGGACATAATTTATCAACCCATTATGTGGAAGATGCCTCCTTCTGGAGAATCGACAACATCAATCTGGGCTGGAATTACAAAGGTAATCAATCCGTATTCCGCAATGTGAGGATCTATGCGACAGTGCAGAATCCACTCGTAGTGACGAAATACTCAGGGCTTGATCCTGAAGTGTTCGGCGGTGTAGACGGTAATGTATATCCAAGGCCACTCACTCTGTTGTTTGGTACAAATCTAACATTCTAAAAAGACAAAAATGAATATCAACTATAAACCATTATTTGTATTGGCTTTCCTGAGTTTGTTTTTCACATCTTGTTTCAAAGATCTGGATACCAAGCCATTGACTGACAATATTTTGACGCCCGAAAATGCATGGGCCGACCCATTATCTTACGAACAGTTTACTTCAAAGGTCTATGCGAGTTTTGCAATATCGGGCAATGAAGGACCCGCAGGATTGCCGGATCTTAGTGCTGCGGATCAGGGTGAAGCGACATTTCTAAGGACTTACTGGAATCTGCAGGAGCTCGGTACGGACGAGGTCATCGGTGCCTGGGACAATGAAACCTTGCGTGGACTTCAGTTCAATCAGTGGAATTCGAGCAATAATTTTCTTCTGCTCAATTATACAAGGATATATCTAAGTATTGCTTATGCCAATGAGTTTCTTAGCCAGACGACTGAAAATAAACTGAGCGACAGGGGCGTAAGTACTGAATTACAAGGACAGATAGCTGTTTACCGTAATGAAGTAAGGGCATTGAGAGCAATGGCTTATTACTTCCTTATGGACCTTTACGGTAATATTCCATTCATCACTGAAGAACAGGGCATTGGGGCTTATCTACCGGAGCAAAAAGACAGAACTTTCTTTTTCTCATGGATCGAAAGTGAGTTTAAATCCATTGAAGGTAATCTTCCCGCGCATTCAGCAGATAACTATGGCAAGATCAACGATCCGGCTATCTGGATGATCCTTTCCAAGATGTATTTGAATGCGGAGGAATTCACCGGCCAACCGAAGTATACAGAGGCTCTTACCTATCTCAATAAAGTATTGGCTGCAGGATATCAGATCGATCCGGTTTACAAAAATATGTTCGGCGCTGACAATCACAGATCAAAAGAGATCATTTACTCTATAGTATATGATGGTCTGAAGGCTTCAACCTATGGCGGAACGACTTATTTGTGTGCAGCTTCTTACAAATCTGACATGAATCCTGTAGACAATTTTGGATTCTCACAGGCATGGTCAGGCATACGTGCCAAGGAAACTTTGTCCGATGCATTTTCGGGCACTGACAGCCGTGCATTGTTCTGGAAAACAGACAGGCCAAGGGAGACAACGACCTGGTTTGATTTTGGCCAGGGTTGGGGTGTTGTCAAATACACGAATAAAAACAGCGACGGATCCAATGGCTCCAACAATGTATTTGCAGATACAGATTTTCCTCTTTTCCGTTTGGCAGATGCTTATCTGATGTATGCCGAAGCGGTATTGCGAGGTGGATCCGGTGGTTCTGCTGCTAATGCACTTGGATATGTCAATGAATTGAGGACAAGGGCCGGTGCACCTCAGATAGGACAGGACGGCTTGAATCTTGACTTCCTGTTGAATGAAAGAATGCGTGAATTGTATTGGGAAGGACACCGAAGAAATGACCTGATCCGCTTTGGTAAGTTCACCAAAAACTATGCATGGCCGTGGAAAAATGGCGTGTATGGCGGTACGACCAATATCGACGAAAAATATAAACTATACCCGCTCCCGGCGACAGAGATCTCTGCCAATCCGAAATTAGTTCAGAATCCGGGATTTTAATCTTAAAAAAAAGAAATAATAACAATGAAATCATTGACTTATATTTTAAAAATAAGCCTGCTCAGTCTTATCTTATTTTCATGTGCCAAGGAAGACTTGCTGACACTTGAAAGTGCGACACCAAGCAGGATCGACAACCTTCCTGTTACCACATTTGTGTTGCAGGAACCCGCAGCTCCTGCTAATCCACTTGTATTGACAATAAGCTGGACAGAAAGCATTTTCAAACTCAGCGACAGTGAAAATCCTGCTCCTACGGGACCTGTCAGCTACGAATTGCAATTGGATAAAGTTGGAAACAGCTTTGCAACTCCCCTTATACTGACTTCTACCAACGAGTTATCCACCAATATCAACACGCTTGAGTTGAATGGTCAGTTGCTCGGAACAATGAATCTCGAGGGAGGTGTAGAATCAGACCTTGAACTTCGGATCGTATCATATTATGGTGAGAACAAGTTGCATTCCCTCATCTCTGAAAATGTGATGAATATTAAAGTTACTCCTTATGCACCATTGCAAAATATTCCTAATGTGTACCTGATCGGGGACATGAATGGATGGGATAATACAAATACCACCTACCTCATGTACCGCAATAACAACAACATCGATGACGGCACTTATACATATACGGGTAGGCTCGGACCAAATACTTACTTTAAGTTTTTACCTGAAGAATCCCTTGGTACGTACAAATGTTATTGCCGTGCAGACGACAGTAATATGACGTACGAGGACAAAGGAGATGGTGCATTTTTCAACGCTGATGAAAGATATGTAACTATTACGATCAACATCAAAACCCTAACTTATACTATCGAGGATTATGATGCTTCTGCAGCAAAATCATTTAGTACTTTGGGTCCTATAGGAGGATGGGTCAACTGGGACAATGAGCCGCCTCTGGCTGCTGCTTCCTATGATGGACACCAATGGTCCGGACTTGTGGATCTGACTATTTCCACTGCCGTTAAATTCAGGGGCGATAAGGATTGGGCCAATAACTGGGGTGGCCAGGCAGAAGACTTTCCATTCGGAAGGGGGGTATTTGATGGGCCTGGAGCCAACATCGTGGTACCGGGATCCTATAAAATTTATTTTAATGACTTAACCGGGCATTACGCCATTTTAAAACAATAATAATGATGAAATATTTAATGAATATACTTTTGCTAACATCGCTGATCTTTGGCGGTATTGGCTGCAGCAAAGAAGATGAACTTAAAGGAGAAGGCAATGTGGTTACGGTGCCTGCACAGATCAATGCGGTATCACAGACGGACTGGGTTTTGACAAAACCTGCTGATGATGACAATCCGTCACTGTTCAGAATGACCTGGGACAAGGCACGTTTTAATTTTGAAAATGGTGTTTATCAATTTGTACCTGAAGTCAGTTACACATTGGAAATGGACTTGCTGGACAATAATTTTTCCGCACCGGTGGCACTTTCCACAACACCTTTGCTTTATTTTGATTTTAATACGCTTGGCACAAAAGCATTGATTGACCAGATCGTTGGTTCAGAAACGGATACGCCGCACAATTTCAGTTTCCGTGTCAAGACTTCCACACAATACGGTGATGCTTATTCTCAGCCATTTACGATGTCCTTCACGTCATATCGTGAAGTTATACCTGTTGTGCAGCATCTATACGTCATCGGCGATATGAATGGCTGGAACAACAATAGCAAGGAATTCATCGCTTACAGAAACAGCAATGATCCTGGGGACGGCTCTTATACTTATACAGGATACTTTCCGATACCGACCTATTTTAAGTTCTGCCCTGAAGAATTCCTTGGCTCGTGGGACAAGATGTACAGTCTGGAAAATGGTGTATTAAAACAAGGTGATTTCGGTGCATTTTTCGTTGATCCTGGTTTTTATACGATCGATTTCAACATTTTCGATGGTACGTGGATTATAAAGTCTTATGATGGTTCGGCGGCACCAACTTATGCAACTCTTGGCCCGATAGGAGGTTTCTGCGGCTGGGACAATGAACCATTGATGACGCCGACTGCATCTGATCCTCATCAGTGGCACATCAGTTATACCTTCGATGCATCTACGGCTTGTAAGTTCCGCGGAGACAAAGATTGGTCCAAAAACTGGGGTGGCCTGGATGGAGATATCCCTTACGGTCACGGGGTTTTCGACGGACCCGGAG
>JAYUWT010000629.1:0-2556 GCA_043753405.1 Saprospiraceae bacterium
TTTACACCTGAATTGTATTCTGCCCATTTGACCAAATATTTTATTCCTTTTTATCTAGACCCATTACCGTGTAAGAAGATCTTATTGCTGGATATATATAATAGGGAAGAAGAGGAATATGATGAAAAGGAAAAGGAACAAATGGAATTTGACCTGGTCGATAAGACAGTAAAGGCTATTAAATCCTACAATAATTTTGATTATATCCTGTCAGGAGATCTGGGACAAAAAAGTTATGAACTGGACAATTATAAAAACGGAGCATTTACATACTCCGTTTTAAAAGCACTGGAAGACAATCAGGCGGACCTTAATAAGGATGAAGTAATAGAATTGTCGGAATTTTTTACTAATATATCCAAAGCAATTCCTGACCTGGTCGTTAAAAATAGAAAAGAGAAATATTGGAATCAAAAACCACGGCATTTAAAATCTAAAAATGATGATGACGTGGTTATTTATTATAAATAATTATTAATTATAAATGACGGCGAAAGAAATGTTGAAGGTTGAATGATGAATTGTAATTATAAGTGATAGGTGATAGGTGATTCTTCAATTTGGAATTAATTCTGATTTCTGATTTCTGACTTCTGACTTCTGACTTCATGACTTCTGCCCTCCGCCCTCTTTATCAAACTCCGAATTTACTACAGATCGGACATTCTTCCACAACATGCGGCCTTGCCTTGCAATACTGTCTTCCAAAATAAATGATCTGCAGGTGTATTTTATTCCAGGTGGATTCCGGAAATAATTTCTTGAGGTCTTTTTCTGTCTGTTCCACTGATTTCCCTGAACTCAAGTCCCACCGTTTTGCAAGTCTGTGTATGTGAGTATCTACTGGAAAAGCGGGTACACCAAAACCCTGGCTCATGACCACAGAGGCCGTTTTATGGCCTACGGCCGGCAATGCTTCGAGGGCATCATAGCCAAAAGGAACTTCACCGTTATGCTGCTCCATAATAATTTTTGATAAGCCATAGATGCCTTTTGCTTTAGCCGGAGAAAGCCCACATGGTTTGATTATTTCCTGAATTTTATCCAAGCCAAGTGCGATCATATCTTTAGGGTTGTCAGCTTTACCAAATAATATGGGCGTCACTTTATTGACCCTTTCATCTGTACATTGAGCGGAAAGTAAAACTGCAACAAGCAAGGTGTATTTATCTTTATGGTCAAGTGGAATAGGAACTTCAGGATAGAGTTCTTCCAAAATGCCCTGGATAGAAGATGCTTTTTGCTGTTTTTTACTTTGTTTTTTTGCCATGTTTTATCGCTTAATCAATGTTGTCAAAAACTGCATGGTATCCACATTGTCAGCATAATCTGTAAGGCCTGGTTCCTGCGTTTTGCCAGGAGCGACCACAGAAAATTCATTCAATGATTTTTCGCTCACGATACATTGAATATCCTCCAGGTTTTCCTTTAGATTGTCAATCAAGATATTTTCATCTTTATAATATTCATAATGGATGCATGATATTCTACTGAACAATGACTGATCTTCCACCAGAATGAGGTTGTTGTCAGTATGAAAAGGAATTTTATTAAGGAGATATAGGGACAGATTGTAATCAAAATTATTTTTGTATTTGTTAAAATTAATGTTTTCAGCCTGTTGTTCCCAAATAGCCAACAGACGCGTCACGTTATAACCTTCGGGAAGATATACTTTAGATACATTCCGACATCCCAATCCAAAGTACGCATGGATGTCCAGACCGATCTTTTCAATTATTTCATCTGAAGAATTTTCTGTAATCACTGCTATACTGGTCCTGTTTTTTCTGATGATGTGAGGGACATGGTTAAAATAACTTTGAAAATAAATAGCAGAATTGTTACTGCCAGTAGCTATGGTCGCATCGTAATTTTTTAATCTTTCAATTATGACCGTCTGATCTTTAAATTCCGGAGCCACTTCATCTAATTTTGACATCAATGCCGGAAACAGTACACTGTCCTTATCTGAACATTTGACCAGAGCAACATGTCCTGACATAAATACTGCGAGCCAATCAGCAAAGCCTACCAGTGGCAAATTGCCGGCCATAATGATACCGACTCTCCTGGCCTCTACATTTCTAAAATCATATAAAGCAACCCAATCCTTCAATTTAACTTCATCTAAAAATTCTGTTTGAATAGCTTGTAATGAACGCTCCACATTCTGTTTGGTAAACCATGCATTTTGTGCACATGCCTGATCCACTATTCCATCCCAAAACTCTTTTTCTTCAGTCAGGGATTTTTTCAATAAAGTTAAAGCGTGTATTTTGTTCAAGTTAAGACGTTAAGAGGTTAGGAGGTTAGGAGGTTAGGAGGTTAAGAGGAGGTTCAAAATAACAAATAATAATTAACAATTAACAATTATCGGTCTAGTCTCTGGGCATATTCGACAATCTTTCTCATACTGACAGCGATGCTCATAAAAACCAAAGTTACAAATGTTATGACTTTGAGGATGCTTGTATAAAAACTGATCTCACTCCATTTAGTACCGGTAAGCAACATTCCAAGACCGGTGATACCAATAGCAACGAGGATAAATCC
>JAYUWT010000630.1:0-6375 GCA_043753405.1 Saprospiraceae bacterium
GTACTAACATAATATTATTTGGAATTATAAATTTGTGACCCTATTAAACTTACGTTTTATTCTGATACGTAGATATAATGCGAAGTTTGAAAGAAAAACTAATAGACGAAATGGAGGAAATAATCGACGGAAATAAAAATTATGAGGTGATCAGGTGATGAGGTGATCTGGTGATAAGGTGATCAGGTGATAAGGTGATCAGGTGATCAAGTGATCAGGTGATGTCGATGAAACAGATCACTTCGATATTACGATAATTTGCAATTAAATTTATTTTTGAAAATAACTCAAACCTTTTCTACCCAACTATCAGTGATTAAGATGTTAGTGATCAGTTTGGGCAGGAGATCTGGTGATGAGGTGATAAGGTGATCAGGTGATGATGTGATGAGGTGATGAGGTGATCATGTGATCTGGTGATGAGGTGATGAGGTGATCTGGTGATATTGTAATAGATGATTTTTTTGTTAAATTAGAATTGAATCTGAAAGTTTTTTTTAAATTAGTGTTTTCAAATCAACCAACAACTTACCAATGGATTCAAATCTGTACAACCAAGTCTTCCGGGATAGGACAAAAAAGTTAGCCTTAGACATTATTAATGTTTTATCTGATGTGAAATACTCTGATGCTGCTTCAATTTTGAGAAAACAATCTATTAGAAGTGCAACTTCTGTAGCAGCTAATTACAGAGCTTCCTGCAGATCTCGTTCCCTTAGAGAAAAATACTCAAAACTATGCATTGTAGTGGAAGAATGCGATGAGACTCAATTCTGGTTAGAATTACTTCAGGAAAGTAATTTGATTCCTAACGCAAAGTTTAATTCCATCTATAAAGAGTGTTACGAGATACTTATAGTAATGTCAAGTTTCAGAAAAAAGATAGGCATTCAAATTAATAATTTGTAAAATGATATCCATCTTTCTTTTCAGTAATTCTAATGAATTTATACAAAAGAATTAGGCTGATCAGTGAGGTTAGGCATAAGTTACAAGGTTATCTAAACTTTCTGGGAGCATCACCCGATAACTCATCACCCGATCACTTATTAATACCCCAGAATTTTCAACATCGACTCCGAATCCTGTTCATTGGACCAAATCCAGTCAATGAGATTTCCATCCTGATCTTTATCGATGAGTACGTGTTTAGGGGAGGGCAGGAGGCAGTGTTTTATCCCGCCAAATCCGCTTAGGGCGTCCTGGTAAGCACCGCTGTGGAAGAATCCAAGGTAAAGCTTTTCATCCTTTCTGACCGCAGGTAGATAAACCTGATTGCTATGAGCTTCAGAATTGTAATAATCGGAATTATCACAACTTAATCCACCAATGTTAACTCTCTTATAGTCTCTGTCCCAATGGTTTATAGGTAGTAATATAAAGTGTTCGTTGATGCCCCATGCATCGGGTAGAGTATTCATGAGTGAGTTATCGACCATGTACCACCACTCATTATCATTTTGTTGTTTCTGGCCAATAACGGAGAAAAAATGAGCACCACTCTCGCCGACAGTATATTTTCCGAATTCGGTATAAATGTCCGGTTCAGGTATATTATTTTCAGCACAAGCATCCTTGATCTGCCTCACTATTTCGAGTACCATATATCCATAATCGTATTCGAAACCAAGGCTGTTCTTGATAGGGAGGCCGCCACCTATATTGATCGCTTCCAAAGTAGGACAAAGCTTTTTTAGTTCACAATAGGTCTTTATGCCTTTGCGCAATTCATCCCAATAATAAATGTTGTCTTTAATACCTGTATCAACAAAGAAATGTAACATCTTCAATCTTACATTAGGACTTGGCTTGATCATCTCGGTATAATAATTGAGGATCTCTGATTTTCTTATGCCAAGACGCGATGTATAGAATTCAAAATGTGGTTCTTCCTCAGTTGCAACGCGCAGACCGATGTCAAAAGTTTGGTTGCCTAAATAATTCTGAAATATTTCAAGTTCATCCCTATTATCCATCACCGGAATAATATTGGTAAAATCTGATTGGATCATACCGCAAATCCTCCTGATATATGCATCATTCTTGAATCCATTATTTACAATGATCTTATCTTTTGGCACCAGACCTTCGGAATGAAGTTTCCAGATGAGGTCGATGTCAAATGCGGATGAAGTTTCAAGATGAACATCATTTTTCAAAACTTCCTCAAGCACATACCTGAAGTGGCTGCTTTTGGTACAATATGTGTAATTGTATTTGCCTGTATAATGTAACTGGAAAATAGCTGTATCAAAGTAATTCATAGCCTTACGGATCTGGTCCGAGATCTTTGGTAGGTACACCAATTTAAGAGGAGTGCCATATTTCTCTAAAAGATCGTACAACTTGATACCATGAAAAAGTAACGTATTTTCTTCCAAACCAAAACCCTCCTGAGGAAAGTAAAACGTTTGCTTGACCAGATCATGATATGTATTATTCATCGGCTTGTAAAGACAAATTATTTATGATTAAAAAGCTAGATATGGATTACTTCCCCATAAGCAGCAGCAGCGGCTTCCATAATGGCTTCACTCATAGTAGGATGGGGGTGAATGGATTTGATCATCTCATGCCCGGTTGTTTCAAGATTTCTGGCAACTACTATCTCAGCGATCATTTCAGTAACGTTATCGCCTATAAAATGTGCCCCAAGTAATTCTCCATATTTTGCATCAAAAAGTAATTTGACAAATCCTTCTTTTACACCTGCCGCAGCAGCTTTACCTGAAGCAGAAAACGGAAACTTGCCAACTTTTAATTCATATCCGGCTTCTTTTGCAGCGGTTTCCGTATATCCTACTGAAGCAACTTCAGGAGAGCAATAGGTACAACCTGGTATATTATTGTAATCGATGGGATGAGGTTTTTGACCTGCAATCTTTTCCACACAGGTAATACCTTCAGCGCTTGCTACGTGAGCAAGAGCCTGAGTAGAAAGCACGTCTCCAATGGCATAATATCCATCTATATTTGTTTTGTAGAAATCATCCACTTTGATATAACCTCGTTCCAAAGCTATACCAACATCTTCAAGTCCTATATTCTCAACATTGGGTGTAACTCCCGTCGCAGAAAGTACCACATCACATTCTATTTCAGAAACAGCCCCGGTCTTACGATCCTTAACAGTAACTTTCTTTTGTGGTCCTGAAATATCCACTTTTTCAACTGCAGTATTACCCAGAATGGTCATACCTTTTTTCTTGTATATCTTGTTCAATTCTTTAGAGATCTCAGCATCTTCACGAGGTACCAATCCATTTTCCATAAATTCAACGACAGTGATCTTAGTCCCCATGGTATGATAAAAATAAGCAAATTCTACGCCGATCGCACCTGCGCCTATGACAACCATGGATTGTGGCATTTTTTCCAAAGCCAGCGCTTCCCGATAGCCAATTATGTTCTTTTTATCAATAGCAATTCCGGGAAGTTCTTTTGATCTTGCTCCGGTAGCAATAATAACATGATTAGCTTCATAGGTGGTTTTGGAGCCATCTGCTGTTGTCACCTCTATTTTTTTCCCTTTTTTCAGAATGCCATTTCCCATTATAGCATCTATTTTGTTTTTCTTGAAAAGAAATTGGATGCCTTTGCTCATACCATCAGCCACTCCACGGCTTCGGGAGATCACCGCACCGAAGTCAGCTTTACCACCGTCTACATGGATTCCAAAATCAGAAGCATGCTGAAGATATTCAAATACTTTGGCACTTTTTAATAATGCTTTGGTAGGTATACATCCCCAGTTTAAACAAATGCCGCCAAGTGATTCACGCTCGATCACGGCAGTTTTTAATCCTAATTGTGATGCTCTTATTGCAGCTACATAACCTCCAGGACCACTTCCCAGCACTAATACATCATACTTCATTATATTTCTATTTAAAGATTGGAGTCAAAATGATTATTGACCAATAATTTGAAAAATCGTGCAAATATATAAATTCATATACTTTTAAGGAGATGATTTGAAATTCAATCTACTTAAATGTATACCGCTCTACGTCATTAGTTTCGATTACAAGAGAAGTTGGTGTGATTGAAATGATTTTTGATGGATCACCGTCAATTATTAGAGATTGTTCATCTGTGGATAGACTCCATGCAGTCTGGTCCAAAATACTTTCCTCATTCGGATCACATTTAACTGTCCCTCCTACGTAATGTAAAGTTCCATCATCATTGAATTTATAACAGTCATCAAGATCACATGGGAGATAAATGTACGTTTCATCTTCATAAGGAAAAGTCACTTCTTCCCGATATTCAAATTTTATCAGAGTCCAGCAATTTCCACCGCGGACAATTTTTTCTCTTAATGTCTCTTCTTCATTTTTTCCTTTGCAGGATTGAAATAAAGCAGTTGATACAAATATTAATAAAATAAGATTAAGGTACTTCATGATTTGATATTTTACATAAATGTATAAAGTTTAATGATCAGTTTAGTTATGATCGGCAGAAACTTCTTCTTCCAGGCCCACCTGTTGTCTCCACATAGCGAAATATAAACCTTTCTGTAACAGCAAGTGATCATGGGAGCCCGCTTCCACCACTTCGCCATTCTCAAGGACGTAAATACAATCACTGTGCATGATGGTGCTCAATCTGTGTGCAATTAATATGGTAATCCTGTTTTCATTGCCCGGAAGATTGACAATAGTTTCATTGATCTCTTCTTCAGTCAAACTATCAAGAGCTGAAGTTGCTTCATCAAAAACCAATAAATTGGGATTTCGCAATAAGGCCCTTCCTATGGACAATCTTTGTTTCTCTCCACCAGAGATCTTGATTCCACCTTCACCGATCGTTGAATAAATTCCTTTATCTGCTCTGTCCAGAAGGTTGTGGGCAGCGGCCATACGTAATACCTTTTCAATTTCCTGATCCGTGGCATTAGGTTTGACGAATGCCAGATTTTCCTTTATAGTTCCTGCGAAGAGGTGAGTCTCCTGGTTGACAATTCCTATTTGATGTCTTATTTCATTGATATTGATCTCCTGGGTAGGGATACCGCTATATTTTACCTGTCCGAATTGTGGTTGATAGAGACCTACCAGCATTTTGATCAGTGTACTTTTTCCTGCGCCTGATGGGCCTACAAAAGCTATCTTTTCCCCTTTATGTACTTTAAAATTAATTTCAAACAGTGCAGGCTTTGTTGAACTTGGATGAGTAAAAGTCACATTATCGAATTCGATGGTGTCAATAGTGCCGACAACTCTTGGATTCTCAGGAAAAACTTCCGGTTTTTTCTCCATCAATGATTTAAAATTATTTAATGATACCAATGTTTCCGAATAAATATTTATTAGGTTACCGATCTCATTTAAAGGACCAAATATGAAAAACGAATACATAAACAAAGAGAAAAATTCACCTACAGTTATATTTCCCTGATAGATCAGGTATGCCATAATAACAATGATAGTTGTCCTTAGAAAATTGATCACGGTACCCTGGATGAAGGACAAACTTCTTACATATTTTACTTTTTTGATCTCAAGTACTAAGATCTTATTAGTGGTATCGCTCAGGCGATTTATCTCCTGATCAACCAGACCGGTACTCTTGACTAATTCAATGTTTCGGAGTGACTCGGTGGTAGATCCGGCTAAAGCTGTAGTTTCGCCTACGATCTGCTTCTGAATTGTTTTTATCTTTTTTGTCAGTACGCTGCTGAGGATGATCAGTATGGGGATGGTAAGACAAAAGAGTGGCCCAACTGCCCAGTATACGGAAAATGAATAAATGGTGACAGCTACTATTCCTACCAAGGAAACAAACATGATATTGATAAATGTGGATAACAGCCGTTGCACGTCTACACGGACTTTCTGCAAAATGCCCAGGGTTTCACCGCTTCTCTGGTCTTCAAAAACTTCAAATGGTAATGACAGTGCATGTTTAAGACCATCGTTATATATTTCGGTGCTCACCCTTTGCGTGATTAGATTGACAAAATAGTCCTGAAAAGCTTTTGCAATTCTGGAGACCATTGCGACACCGATGATGGCAAATCCAAGAGTGATCACACCCTGAATAAACTGATCAGTGGTGTATTTATTAAGGTTTGAGGTATATTTGTCGATTATGAGGCGCATGATATATGGGTCCATCATGCTAAAAAGCTGACCAATAGTAGCTAGCAAAAGCGTGAGGGCGATTAGCCACCGATGCTTGCGCAGATAATTAAATAAAAATTTCATTTCCGGCGTAATTTATCAAAACAAACAATGAGGCCTGATTATAGTTTATTGGAATTGATGAAGATAGATAAAATGATGTCGATTTGATAGGGTATCAATTGGTGAATAAATCATGATGATAAAGGTATTAACCGATCAGAACCGTTCGGAACCGTTCGGA
>JAYUWT010000631.1:0-2550 GCA_043753405.1 Saprospiraceae bacterium
GAGACAAACTCAACCAGGCAAATGGCTGTCAATATTTATAATTTATATGGTCAGATAATGTATTCAAATAAAACAATCAATACCAAAATAGATGTGAGCAATTGGCCGGGGGGTACATATATAGTCCGTACTCAAGATCAATCCATTAAATTTGTGGTAATTAATTAAAATAAATGCCATTTACTAAGATAAATTGGGTATACCTCCTGGCAATCCTTTGCCTGATACTAATTATTCCTAAAGTAAAGAAAAAAATTAGTCAGTCGGAGGAGTATTTTGGTATCGCAGAAAATCAAGTCAGATCGTACTCCAGGTCATCCGATGTGATGATTAAATCCATGTACATAAAGCTGGGACAAGAAGTAAAAATAGGAGATACGCTAATCGTATTTCAACCACGTAATCTATACTATAAAAAGCAGGATTTAGAATCCCAATCAAAAATATTAGACATAAATAAAAGAGCTGATAAATATAGTTTGGGACTGGATATTCAGCTCTTGGAATCTCAAAAACAATATATCCAGACCGAGTATGCACTTAAAATTTCTAAGTTAAGAGATCAGAAAAGAATTGCAGATTCGCTGGCAAGAATAGTGACTAACCAAAACTTGTCAGATTCAAAACTGCAATTGGAAATACACAACCTCGAATCTATGAAAAACATGGAACTGGAACAGGTAAATCAAAAATTAGCAGCCCTCAAAAACGAACTCAATCACACTCCAGATCCAACAAATGAAAAAATGAATACCATATCTAATGAAATAAATAGAATCAACGAACAAGAAAAAGAACTGGTACTGATAGCTGATATGAATGGAGTGGTGGGTCAATTGGATTATCAGATCGGTGATGCCATCAATGCATTTCAAAGTATAGTAAGGATATATAGCCTGCATCCGACCTTAGTGACCTCTTACATCAGTGAGCAATATCTCGGTAAAGTTACCTATAGCGATAGTGTAATCATCCAATCTATTACCAATGAAGGCTATTCACTTACCGGAAAAGTATTAAATCTGGGGTCGCGCATCACAGCTTTACCAGACAGGCTAAAAAAAATACCTGAAATAAAAGCATGGGGTAGAGAAATACAATTGGAAATACCTGTAGACAACCAACTCATACAAGGAGAAAAAGTAAAAGTAATTTTTCCTGCAATAGTCAAATAAAAGTATGAAAGAAAATTCTGCAAAGTTGGTTTTCCTTTTTTTACTATCTATTTACAATGCAAGTATACTGTATGGTCAACACGATTTGAATACATTTATTTTATCAGCATGGCAAGATTCGTCCTATACAAAAATGGAGTCTGTAGCCAAATTCAGATCAAATCACAGTCAAAAATTAAAATGGTTAGAAAGAGTAGAGCTACGCACCCAGACCGATGAATTGGATCTGAGCCGAGAGCAATATGGAATCCGGTTTGTGAGTGCCAAACCTTCAGAGATAAAATACACCAACCAATTAAACAGAATACAACAAAATTATTACCAAGCCTTAGCAGACGATGAGTTGCATCAGGCCATTCTGCTGAAGTATAAAGCTGCTACTGAATACATACATATATTGAAAGAACAAAAATCGCTCAAAGAGTGGCAGGTATTTCACATTAAAAAAAATACATATTTAGAGTCTCTGTTTAATAATCAATTGACCACAGATGTAAAAGACCTGATCCAATCTTTTAGAAAAAAAGAATCTGTTTCATTAAAAGAAAAAGAAATAAACAGCAAGATGGATGCACTGAGGGTAAAATATGGAAACATGCCCCCTATAGACCTGGAGCAAATCATTTCAATCCATGAAATCAAATCATTCATACAATCTATTGCGGATGGGTATGCACCGAAGGATAAAAACTATGCCAAAGCTCTTTACGATTTGGAAAAAACAGAATTGGAGAAACAACAAATCAAAAACTCTAAATGGGATATGCTTGATTTTATCCAAGCCCGATGGCAAGACAGGCCAAATGATATTTTATTCAGGCAAAAATTTGGAATAGGTGCGGGAATTAAACTGCCCTACTCTGGTACCCAAAAAAGAGATGTAAATCAAAACCTCTTCGAATCATTTCTTTTAAATCAGCAGATTTCTCGCTTAGAATACGAATACAACCTAAAACGATTAAATTTATGGCGTTAAAGACTGGATTCTGAGGTTTTAATGCGAATTCAGTTGCATTATCTAATATACTTATAACCAATGTAGGCACTATCCTTCCATATTGGTACACGGACATTTGATTCGCAGGCAAGAAGTAAATCATTTTCTAACTTTCGCACTATAAGCTCTTTGCCGGAAGAGCAAATATTAATTTCATATGAGTTTCTGAGCAGCACTTATTTAATCTCCGGAATACCCACCAATAAAATATTTTTCAAAGGACTGCTACTGATCAATCTTAGATGACTCATATAGCTCGTATATTTTTCGAGGATATTATATTCCATTTTCAGGATATCCTCTTTCCATTCAAGTATAGATTCTTCCAGATAGAGTAAGTCTGAGGGAGTTACTAGTGACGATGCAGATAACTTAGAG
>JAYUWT010000632.1:0-6359 GCA_043753405.1 Saprospiraceae bacterium
ATTTCAACCAAATTAATCTCCTATCAATTTTCAGTTTAACTGTAAAAAATATTTGCGCATAAACCCAAGCTCATCGAGGGGGTGAACTACGAAGAAAAGGTGCAAGAAGCCACCTTTTCAAGGAAGTGAAATGCAACGAAGTCCTGAAGAATGATGGACAAAGTGGAGTCAGAAAATCTAAGAGGTACGAATAGATGCTTCTGTGGGGAGGAAGGTTTAACATAACATAATTTTAAAGAACACATTCTAAATCACCAATTGTCTTACAATTTCTATTTCTCCTCAGACAACCTCACCATCACATCTTCAACCTGATAGACCAGATCTATAAAGTGCGGATCCCGCTTTAATTCACGGCTGCGATGATCAGGAAGATTGATGATGACTTCTTCTTCGATGAGAGAAGGTGCTTTTTTCATCATATAGATAACGTCTGAAAGATATACCGCCTCAGAGATATCATGTGTTACAAAGATCACATACATTTTGAATTTTTCCTGAAGGCTGAGGAGTAAGTCTTGCATCTGTATCCTCGTATTGATATCAAGTGCACCAAATGGTTCATCCATCAATAAGATATTGGAATTGGCAAGAAGGCTCCTGGCAATGGCAACGCGCTGAAGTTGTCCTCCTGACAGGCCAGGGATCTGTGCATATTTATTTTCATGGCCCGCTAATCCTACAAGTTCTATCATTTCCATTGCCCTTTCATAACGTTCCTTTTTAGCCATACCTTTATATGTCAAAGCTAAGGCTACATTGTCCAATACAGTATACCATGGCATGCTGCTGTATTCCTGAAAAACCATACTGACCCGGTTTTCAGATGATGGTGGCTTCCCATTGATCAATATTTTACCTGTGGTAGGAGTTTGTAATCCGGCGATATATCTAAGCACTGTGGATTTACCACTTCCAGAAGCTCCCAATAAACCAATGAACTTTCCTTTACCGGGTTGTTCCTGGACTGCAAAATTCAGATCTTTAAGGATATATGACTGACCATTGTTGTAAGATTGATCAATACCGGTGAGATCAATTATTTTTTTAGGTTCATCATGTGAGGGATATATGTACTTAGGCATTTTATTTAGTCTTTTCCGAATAAATGATCCTCTAATCCATCCCAGAATAATATCTCCAGATCTACTGCGCGTTCTGCACCTTCTTTGAAAAGGGTAACATTTTCCGGAACATCGAGCCAGGGGACAATAGAAGTTAACATGTCTTCGTAATGGTGATCATCGAGTGTGATATGAACTGACCAAAATTCAAGGTCTGATTCTGTCAGGCCCTCTACCTTTTGCAAACCTTTATAAATGAGATCATATTCCTTGGATGTAAAAAATTCAGTTCCGGGCCCCAAAGCTCCAAGACTTTTGATAAAACTGGCATCCTGGCACATATTGAGAATGTATTCTACATAGATCAAGGTAGATGGTAGCGGCTTTGCTTTTTTTAATTCTTCAGATGTTACTCCCAGAGATAAACAAAATTTTTCAAATAAGACCCTGTGAGAACCGGCTATCTTACCTGAACCATGCTCTTCCCAAAGGTTTTCGATAAGAGACATTCTGGTGCGATCATCCGGAATATTTGCTGCGCAGGCACATAAAAACCGGGGAAAATAGCTGCAATATATACCATATTGAATAGCGAATTTACGCAACTGATTTCTGTTAAGTTCACCACGTTGTATTTTTTGGATCACTGAATGATCTAGTATCTCATTGATCTTTGGAAGCAATTCGAGCTCCAGTTGTTTCAACACATTGTTCATCATAATTTTATCCTGCGCTTGGTTTTTTGACAACATTCTTCTTCACTACAAATCCGTATAATATCCAAAGTGAAATAGCTGCCAACATGATAGCCATAAGTGGGTAAGTATCTCCAAAAGCGTTGCTCAATATGTTTTCTCTACCCAGGAAGCCTGTGTACTCATTGATCAAAAGAATAAATATGATCGCGGCAATTATAATATTTATATAAGGAATTACCTGATTGACTAATTTTTTAAATGGAGAATCTGTTTTTAAAATTCCGGCTGATTTATTGGCTTCCTTAAGATATTTAAAAGGAAATAATTTTCTGTCCAACATCACAAACAATTTATCCTGAAGGAATCCAATGATTATGATTATGAATAACATCGCAAATAATTTGTCGATATTCCCCTGACGTATACCTGTACGCCACATCAAAGCTCCCAGGCCCCCCTGATTTCCAATGCTTTCTATTATGATGATATAGGTCCAGGAAATAGCAGTTAAAACACGTATGTCATCAGAAAACTTTGATAAAACATGGGGCAAATAAACAGTTTTGATCGTTTGCCATTTAGATGCACCGAGCGTGTAGGCAGTTTTCAGATAGACATCTTCTACATCATTGATGCGTGTCACAATGACCGGCAGCATATATATAAGAATGCCAAATGCCAGGAAATGTACTTTCATCTCGGTACCAAGACCGAACCAGACAATAAATAAACCAATGACTCCCGTTAATGGAATGAACCTGAATGCATCAATTTGCCTGTTGAATAACCCTCTGAATAAAGGAAATAAACCTACCAAAAATCCAAAAAGTATGGATATAATAATTGCTTCAATGTAACCGGAAAGATTTAGCCCTATAGACCTGAACAGATTTGTCATCAGGTCATTTTCAACGAAAACAGCATACATGGCATAGGCCACTTTCCGGGGCGATGGCAAAATACCCGCGGGTACCACAGGATCACTGCCGGCAGTCAAACCGTACCAAAGTAACAATAGCAGGAATATGCCGATGATTTCCAGGATCATTTTTGTTCTCCCGGGTAGAATCCCCCTTAACTCAAACAGGTTCATTATTTTTTTAATTAATGAGAATTGTATAATGTCCCCGGGTCATTTTGATGAATGAACAGGTAACTTCATCAATTTATTCTCCTATGAGTTGAAATTCGGTTCTTCTGTTTTTCGCCTTACATTCTGCTGTTGCATTACTTTCACAGCCGGATACAGGTTTATCCTGACCATTACCGATGATAATAAAACGATTATAATCCATACTGTATGTAGATTGTAAATATTGTGCTACTGCTTCAGCCCTTTTCCTCGAGAGTTCAACATTTTTTAATTTATTTCCCACATTGTCTGTATTTCCTTCGATCCTGACCCTTGCATTGGCAAATCCCCTTGCGACATCAGAAAATTGAAGATCAATTAATGATTTTGAATTTTCATCCAGTTTATAACTGGCTGTAGGAAATGTGATACTTACTGTCTTGACTGCAACGGCAGGTGCTGATTTTTGAGCATTAGTAGCCGGAGAGAATTTTGCATTGCCTTCCCCTTCAGAGCTTCCGGTTGCCTGAAGACTTGAATTGGTCACTGAATAACTATTAGATAGTGCGCGCCAATTAGGCCTCGAGCCAGGAGCGAAACCAAGTGCCTGATATTTATCTCCCATTTTATTGTAAAGCCCTTCTCCTGTGATACCTTTATAACTATTATTCAGGCCGAAGAAATTTATATTATCACCATGATTTGTCAATCTGAGTGCACCCATCATTCCCAAAGCATCATCTTTACTCATTTGCAGATTAGTAGCCATAATAGCAGCTGCTTTATCACGAGAAGAAGTATTGGAATTAATTTCAGCAACAGCCTTCATCCACCCATCATAAAACTTTTTCACTTTTTCTTTATTTGCATCGATCCAGGCCTTTTTACCCATAAATACATCGGCAATGATATTGGATGCATTGACTGTGGATTCAAGAACTTTAGAACCGGGTACATCGCGCAATGATGCCTGAGGATCCCAAACCACTGCAGCTTCTACTTTACCGCTTTTGAACGCTGTTTCAGCGTCTGCTGTGGTAGGAACTTCTACCATATTCACATCTGTTGTTTTCAGATTGGCTGCTTCCAGCATGAATAAAAGTAAAGTTTGTGATGGAGTAGAAGGTGTAACAGCGATTTTTTTGCCTTTAAGGTCATTGATCTTATTGATGCCGCGTTTAGCCACCACTGCATCTGCACCTCTGGACCAATCCAGCTGCATCACTACCTGAGGATTAAACGGAGCAAGACCTTCCATTTCTGTGGCCATTGCGCTGGTTTCATTGTTGAAAAGTTGCACTTGGTCACCTTTGAAAGCCTGGCGGGAAGCATCAAAATCGTCAATGATATGAAATTTAACTTTCAAACCATATTCCTTAAAGAACCTGGAGTTTTCATTGGGTTCGGTTCCGTTATTGAAATATAATCCCGGAGCAGCATTTCCAAAAGTGAATAACTGAACATGAAGAACGTCTTCATCGATCGGCAAAACTTTACCATCAGTAGTTTCAGTGGTCGTTCCATCGGCATTTTTAGATTTTTTAGAATCCATGATATTACCAAATGTTCCTTTATTAATCAAATATCGACCTCCAAAAATTATTGCAGCTAATATAAGTACGACGATCAATAATCTTGAAAATGGTGTCAAACGGGTAGCCATAGTTTATTTTTTTTAATAGTTAATAGTTTTATTAAATAGTAATTTATTCGAAAAAAGTATCGTATTGATTGACGTGATTTTCTTCTTTAACCGGCCTTGCGACAGGAGCATCTAGGTCCAGTACATCGTCATCATTGTTGGCTTTATTAAGAATGATATTTTTTTCATTGCCCAATAACAAAGAAACACCTTCTGTTTCCCATTTCTCCAGCATCTTCATGCCTTCTTCTTCGAATACCCCATTCTGAAGATCCACACTATCCATAAAGTTTGAAGAAACCTCCATAAACCTTTCCATTTCACCCACTTTTGCACTTACATCATCTGCAATTGCTTCCAGTGCCTGATCAAACATAGCCCTCTGGTCTTTATCTCCGGAGATAATGCTCATGGCTGATTTCATTGCAGAATGGCTGGCTCGTATTGCTGATCTTTCCTGTTCTTTGACAGCAACCTGATCCTTGATATCTTCCATCATGATCTCGGAATTTTCGTACATTTTGGTAAGGACACGGTACAGGATTTCCATTTTTTTATAAAGGTCTTCCAATTTAAGATTGGAGTCAGTCAATCTTCCGGCTTGTCTGGATTTAAGGATCATCATGGATTCCTTATTGCGTTCCTTTGCCTCACTGGCCATACTAAGATTGCTTTGGATCTGTTTCTTGTTATTGAGGATCACTTCCTGAAGTTTATGCATCTGCCCTCTGAGTTTGGAAATCTGCTGATCCATCTTGCCCAGGTTATCTTTCAGGCTATCGATGTAAGATTTCAAAATTCCTATCGGATCTATCTGAACAAAAATTCCCGTGATCCAGCGCATAAGGCTTTTATACATATACCAAATCAGATTACGCATCTTAGGATCCAGCACCATATAAATAAGTGCCCCTAATACAATTAAAATACCTGCCAGATATAAAGTATTGGCAGCCAGGGTGATAAGAAATGGTAATATCTTATACAATAAGAAAGCTCCACCTGCCAGTAATCCGATACCCAATATAGTGCCGGTCTTGCCCTCAGGCCTTTCCCAGAATGACTTTGGTGAAAAAGTTGGTTGATCCATTTATAAATTAATTATTTAGTTGTCAAATAAGTTTTTATTCGGTCCACGTCGTCGTGGATCTTTTTCACAAGACTTTCATAAGTAACTGAGAAGTCAGCCTTGGTCGTTTCTATTTTGGATTGGGCTGATTTAATTTCACTGTCAAGTGCAGATAACATTTTGGTATGTTCCGCAATTTCGACTTGCAATTTTTGAATTTGATCCATCTTTCCTGAGATCAGATTAGTCAATTGTTTAACTTCATTTTCCCTGTTGCTGATTTGTTTGGTGCGTTGCACTTCAACAGCATTTTTGAAATTAACTGCTTCAGTATCTAATACTTTGAGATAGGTTGTTGCACTTTCTGTTAGTTGCTGGGCAGAGGCACCTGAAGCTTGAGCTCCGGCAAATGCACTTAGATATCTGGTTTTTTCATCAAGGCCAATAGTCTCAAGTGCCTGAAGTGCTTTTTTAAATTCGAGATAATCAAATCCGGGTTGATTATTTTTTTCTAAGGCGTCGAAAAGCACTTTATAAAATTGATCAGATTGCTGTCCACTGACATCCGACACCTGGTATGTGCCGATAGGTGGCTCTGATGTTTGATTAGTTTTATTAGGAGATGGTTCAGGTGTATCGGACGCTTTATTCATATTAGCATCTTTAGGTGTTTCTTCGTGAATATTTACATCCGCACCTGTAGGTTCGACAAAAACAGATTTCATTTTTTTAAAAAAATCACTCATAATAGGTATATAGATTTAAAAATGGACATGTAACTAATTTTTTCCCGCCTGGTTAATTATCCATTTAA
>JAYUWT010000633.1:0-6359 GCA_043753405.1 Saprospiraceae bacterium
TATGCCTTTAATGCCGCACCGGCTGTCGCTATTGGTATACTTTTATTTCCATTATACGATACATTAAGGGTCTTCGTGTTAAGGATAATCAAAGGTAAATCTCCTTTTAATCCGGATAGACAACACATACATCATATGTTGATCGATCTGGGATTTAGTCATATGCAGGCTACTGCTATTTTGGTTTCGATAAGTGCAGGATTTCTGTTACTCGTCTTTCTTTGCCAAAGGATGGGTTCTTTAAATTTGATCCTTATCCAGCTTACTATAGCAGCTTTGGGTAGCTTTATATTGAGGGTACTCCTCAATCAGCGAATGAAAGGAAAACCTCGTCAGGTTGTTAATCAAGGGAAAATAAAAAAGAACTATATTGATGCAGAGTATTAATACCGGGTTAAATTTTACCTACGTATTCCATAACATTTAAAGCTTTTAGTTCTGCTTTAACACCTTCATTCACGTTGAGTCCATCTACAAATTGATCTAAAGATTCCTTTGTGATAAAAGATTCTCCTCTGGTCAGTCCCTTTAAAGCTTCATATGCTCCATCAAATCGTTCACGCCTGAGTATGGTCTGAATAGCTTCAGCCAATACGATATTATTTTGCTCAAGTTCCTGTCTTATTTTGTTTTCATTGATGACAAGTTTACTCCATCCTTTCTGTATACTTTTTAATGCCAGTAAAGTATGTGCATACGGTACACCAATGTTTCTCAATACTGTGCTATCCGTCAGATCTCTTTGCAATCTGCTGACAGGTAACTTCCCGGCTAAAAAATTAAATAGGGCGTTTGCCAATCCTAAATTGCCTTCCGCATTTTCAAAATCAATTGGATTGACTTTGTGGGGCATAGCTGACGACCCGACTTCATTGGCTTTTAATTTTTGTGTAAAATATTCATAACTTATGTAGGTCCACATGTCCCTGCAGAGATCAGTTAAGATCGTGTTTATCCTTGTCAGGCCTTGAAAATGAGCAGCCAACATATCATAATGTTCTATCTGTGTGGTCACAGCTTGTCTTTCTAATCCTATTGTGCTTAAAAAATCCTTTGCCCAACCATGCCATTCAAATTCAGGATATGACACATAATGTGCATTCATATTACCGACAGCACCACCAAACTTCCCTTGCCATGGAATGTTTTCTATAAGATTCATCTGATTTCTGAGTCTTTCTATGAAGACCATTATTTCCTTTCCCATTATAGTAGGAGAGGCAGGTTGGCCATGTGTTCGAGCCAACATTGGAACATGTTTTAAGGAATCAGCTGTGGCAGCGATCTGATCCATGGTGGTTCCTATAGCAGGACGTATTATTTGCATAAATGCATCCCGGATCATCAATGGAAAAGCAGTATTATTAATATCCTGAGAAGTTAAACCAAAATGCACCCACTCTTTTATGCCTTTTAAGTTCAGGTTATCTAATTTTTCTTTAATAAAATATTCAACTGATTTGACGTCATGATTGGTGATGGATTCTAATTCCTTGATACGTGCACTATCTTCTTCTGTAAATGCTTCCGCGATCGCATTGATACTTTTTTCCTGGACTTCCGTCAGGTCAAAGTTGCCTATGGGTGTATCCTGTAAAGCCAAAAGATATTTAATTTCAACCCATACACGATATCGGATCAAAGCATGCTCTGAAAAATATGCTGAAAGTTCTTTTGTTTGGTTTTTATAACGTCCATCAATGGGAGAAATAGCTTGTAAATGAGGCATAGCAATAACTTTGGATGTCAAAAATTCAATTCTTTAATCTTCCGGTGATGAGAACAATTCTTCTTTACGCTTGATAAAGTAATAAGATTCTTCCTGTGACCTGTTGGGAAAATCTCCGTCGTTTCTTACGTATTCATTGACATGTTTGTACTGTAGTTTCCTGGCTTTCATATTATCTCCCCATTGAATAAGCATCAATCTGTGGATCTCATTTTTGATATCCTGGTCAAAGATCGGGAATGCAGTCTCTACTCTAAAGCTCAGGTTTCGTTCCATCCAGTCGGCAGACGAAAGGTAGATCTTTTCATCTCCACGATTATGAAATATAAATACCCGGGCATGTTCGAGATATCTGTCCACGATGCTAATACCTTCTATATTGTCGCTTATTCCGGTAATTCCAGGTACTAAAGAACAAATACCTCTGATGATCATTTTAATCTCTACACCCTGCTGAGAAGCATAATATAGAAGATCGATCATTTCTTTATCCTGAAGACTGTTCATCTTAAGTAAGATCTTCGCAGGTTTGTTATTTTGGGCTTGCTCTATTTCATATTTGATCAATTGTTCCAAACCCTGCCGCAAATTAAATTGGCCAACCAATAAATGTTCAAAAGGTGAAGTGGGTTTTTGCCCTGTTTCAATATAATTGAATACCTTCATTACATCCTTTGTATACCTTTGATCAGCAGTAAACACACCAAAATCAGTATATAATCTGGCAGTATCCTCATGGAAATTACCTGTACTCAGATAACTGTAAAACTGCGGTTTATCATTTTCAATTCTCCTGATCAATGCTAATTTGGAATGCACCTTAATGCCGGGAATGCTGTAGTGGACCTTAATCCCGGACCGGGACAATTTTTCTCCCCAAATCAGATTGGCTTCTTCATCAAACCTTGCTTTTATTTCAATAAATACAGTAACCTGTTTTCCATTTTCGGCAGCTTCTATCAGAAGTTCCATGATCTTCGATTTCTTTGCTACCCGATATTGGATCAATTTGATGTGTGTAATATCAGGGTCCGAAGCAGCAAGTTCGAACATTTTTATAACTGGGTCATACGAATTGTAAGGATAATATAATATGTCGTCTTTGTTTTTGATTTCTTCCCAAAAATTGGCTTCATCATCAAGCCTTTTGTATCTGACGGCTTGAAATTTAGGTGAAATGATCTCTTTGATTCCAAAGTCGGGAAATTTAAAGAAGTCACTTTTATTATGATATCTGCCTTCAGGAAACATATCGATCGTCTCAAGTTCAAATACACCTTTAAGATAATTGCGAAATTTTACAGGCATTTTTTCATCGTAAACAAGACGTGCAGCCGGGCCGACATTTCTTTTGTTAAGACTTTGCTTTATCTTCTCTGTTAGGTCACCTGAGTGCTCATCATCTATATATAATTCAGCATCGCGCGTCAATTTAATACTGTAAGTATCATCAATGGTATAACCGGGAAATAACCAGGATATGCTATGTCGGACGATATCATCAATAAAGATCAGGTCTTTCATACCGGTTGAAGATGGTATTTCTATAAAACGGGGAAGATGATCTGAAGGAATTTTGACAATAGCATATTGATCAGGGCTATTTGATTCTCCCATTAGATGCATATGGATAGCCAGGTAAAGTGCTGAATTATTTAAAAAAGGACGCACCCTGTCTTCCACCAGTAAAACCGGTTGTACAAAAGGTAACATATGGTCCCTGAAATAATCTTCTATAAACTCCACCTGGACATCATTCAATTCCAAACGGCGAAGGATGTTGATTCCGTAATTCTTAAGATCAGGGATTATTTCATGCAGGAACGTGTGATTGAGCTCTATCTGCTGTTTGTTGACAATACGCAGAATGTCTTTCATGATCTGGTTGGAATCGAAATCCAGTTCTTTTTGTTCTTTTTTACCTAACCGAATGATATTACGATGGTGAGCTACGCGAACTCTGTAGAATTCATCCCGATTAGAAGAGAAGATGGCAATAAATTTAAGACGTTCCATGAGCGGGTTCGTAGGATCACGCGCTTCCTGGAGTACTCGGTAGTTAAATTCGAGCCAGCTGATATCCCGCTCGATATATGGAATTTTAGACAAATCTAATTTGGGCATAGTATATTTTAATAGCACGCAAAGGTAATTTAAATTAGTTTAATAGCGGTCGTACTAATATTAAACTTACTTATTTCTGCCCATTGATATATTTCTTTTAAATTTATCAAATAAATACAACTTTGTGACGTAACAATACGTTATGAAATCAACTTTAGAAAATAATTAGTTATAAAGGAATTCTACCTTCAAAATAATTGCTTAAAATGCTATATCAATTTATTCATTTTTCCACCAGGAATATTATAGCCTTAATTTTACGTCCTTTTAGGCGCAATTAAATAAATAAAATTTTCAACCATGATCATTAAACAGTATTATATTTTCGGATTGAGTATATTATTATGTCTTGCGTGCAACAGCAAAATGAAGTCTTCAGATAATTCTGCCCTGTCCACAACGCCGGTTGAAACTTCCCAAGATCAAACAAAACCAAACTTTATAACTATGCCAAATCCCGTTCCGGAATCCGACTTTAAAGAAGTCGACAGTTTAATAAATATCAACCAGATCAAATCCGCCGAAACCCTACTTACAAAAATGGCGGACAATTACGAAAAAGATGGCCGCTGGGACGGGTATGTCCGTTCAGTGATGACACTGACCACGATCAAGGCCCGCCAGGAAGATGGACAGAAGGATGCCATTTCATATCTGGAAAGTGAAATTGTGAAAGCTGGCTTTCCGGCTCGATCCATTCTTATGAGCGTAGCAGCTAAAACCTATGCATCTTATCTTGACATGAACCGGTATAGGTTAAATGACGTCACTGAAGGCAGCGCTCTGAGTGATGATAATGATTTTGAGACATGGTCGATGGCTAAATTACTTGGTAAAATAGAGAATTACTATTTGAGATCAATTGAAAATGACCAACTTAAAAATATTCCTGTCGCCAATATCAATTTAATAACAACGCCAAGTAATACAGATAACCTTAGGCCTACATTATTTGATTTTCTGGCAGAAGATGTTTTAAATTATTTGATGAATGATCAGAATTATATCGACGAGCCAATTTATAAATTTGAGATAAAAGGGGCGTCATGGTTCGAGGATCAAAAGGATTTTGCAAAGAGGACATTGACTGCCAGGGATACTTCATCCGGTGTTTTTAAAAGTTTAATTGTCTACCAGAAATTATTGAATCATCAGTCTTCCATCAATAATCAACCGGGACTTTATAACGTCGATCTTGACCGTTTGAATTTTGTTCATAACCACTCAATAGATCCGGACAAAGATCAACAATTAATGGAAGCTCTGGACAGGATCATTTCCAAAGGACCAAAGGCTTCCTGGAAAGCTGATTTTGTAATGACCAGGATTGAACTGATAAGGCAAAAGGATTCTTATAATGCTGAACAACCTGATAAAGGGAACCGCAACCTACTCAATGAAGTGCAGGCTCTGCTCGAGCAATTAATATTGGATTATCCTGAAAGTGAAGCAGCTAAGCGTGCCCGCAACATGATCAGCGGTATCAATCAACCGGCTTTAAGTTTACAATCAGAAGGTGTCCAGCTCCCCGGCAAACCATTTCTGATGCTCGCTACTTGCGCCAATGTTACTAAAAGTGAGATCTATATTTACAAATTAAGCAAGGATGAATTTTTGACAGTCAATTCTAACCGATATGACGGTAATTTTAATAAAACTTTGGTTAAAAAAGCTGTTTACAGAACTTTACCAATTGAATTTCCTGACTTTAATGACCACCGTTCACACAGGATCGAATTCAAAGTGGACGGGCTTGAAAATGGATTTTATATTTTTTCCCACGAGTTGTTAAACAAAACCGACCAATATAATTACAACTATGCTACTTTACAGATCTCTAATATTGCGGTGATCTCTTCTTATACCAATCGTGCCAAAGATCAGATCAATATTGCAGTCGATCGCACTTCAGGAGCACCGCTTCAGGATGTGAAAGCTACAGTGTACGCTGTAAATTATAACAGACAGCAAGTCAACACAAAGATTGCCAGTTATCTTTCAGACAAAAATGGTTTTCTAAAATATAATATCAAGGAAGGTCAGAATTATTTTGCAACTTATGAAAAGGGCAAAGATGAACTGGTGGATTTGAACAACAGTTATTCTTATAGTGACCGAAATTATAATGATAATTCATATAGGGCAAATTTCTTTACGGACCGGGCTATATACAGGCCGGGCCAGATAGTCTATTATAAAGCGATCCTCTATCGGATGGATGATGCTCAAATGCCATCTATTTTGAAAGGAAAAAGTATCAAAGTAAGTTTGAGAGATGTCAATGGTCAGGAAATTTCTACGGCTTCCCTAACCACCAATGATTTTGGGTCCATCAACGGATCTTTCACTGTACCTTCAGGGGTGTTGACCGGAGGTATGAGCCTTTATTTTGACGGTCAATTTGGCAAATCCATTCAAGTGGAGGAATATAAAAGGCCTAAATTTGAAGTAAAACCGGATACGATTACCAAAGCTTATCAACTGAAGGATAAAGTTACTTTTTCGG
>JAYUWT010000634.1:0-6355 GCA_043753405.1 Saprospiraceae bacterium
TTTGATATATTTTGTTGTTTGTCAGACACTAATATATTAAATATTCTCCTATTTTTATAATTTTCTATTACTTTTCTTATCCATTATTCACGTTAATTAAATAAAAATTTGTATTATGTACCCAGACGACAGAAAAAAGAAAAATGAGAAAACGAATAAGATAATTGAAGCTTTTACAAATGAAATTCAAGGCCTATTAAAGTCTAGTGATGTTTCCAATATGATTAAATCAGAAATGGATCATGATGATTTGAGCATGTATGGGGGTAATGATTACTCATTGGATTACAGTTATATTGAAATAAATAAAATTAATATAGACGAAGATCATACCGGCGGGACTTCTTATCTTTTAATCAAAATTCCTTGGAAATTTATTTATCAGAATCATCCCACATATAAGGCTAGGCAAAATTCGATGAAACATATTCAAATAAAATTGACTAATATTAATTTTGAGTGGGAATATGATAAAAATGGAGAAATTGTTGTTAAATTAAATGATTTTCCAAACATAACAATGGAAAACATAAAAATAGAGCAGGGCTAAATCAAAACGTTTACTATTTTTGTAACTAATTTGGTTACAAAATGGAAAATACTACAATCCAGTCTAGAATATTAAAGACTGAGAGCATACAATGGAAGTCACTCCAATTCCTTCAGGACGATGACTTTATATGAACAACTTTTAGTGATGATTGATTATGTTTTCAACCTCAATGGCTAAACTATCAATTTTACAAATGTATATAATTCCTATAAAAACAATGGCATTTTATGCGTATTACATAAAATGCCATTGTTTAAAGTGTAGTCCCGCCAAGAATCGAACTTGGATCTAAAGTTTAGGAAACTTCTATTCTATCCGTTGAACTACGGGACCGGATAAATGCAAATTTAGATTATTTATGACTAATTCATAAAATACACTACATTGGTTTTCATTTTTAGATGATCATTTAAATACCAGTTTAGCTTTTTTACTTAATGTGTAATGTGTAATGTGTAATGTAATGTGTAATGTGTAATCGGTGATGTGTACTCAGTAATGTGTAACCGGTAATGTGTAATTAAACCACAGTATTTTGCGAAACACCATTCTAATTTCTGACTTCTCCCTTCTAACTTGTTATTGATACAGGAACATTGATGCATTCCTCTCCAACTCCCGGAAATAAGGGTCTTTCAAATCTTTTATAAACCTGATCGCTTCACCCGTGGACTTCATCTCAGGCCCCAACCTTTTATCCACTTTAGGAAATTTATCAAAGGAGAATACAGGCTCCTTGATAGCAAATCCTGTCAGATGAGGTTCGATGGTGAAATCTTTGAGTTTATGGGTCCCAAGCATGATCTTGGTGGCTATATTAAGGTAGGGCACACCATAAGCCTTGGCAATAAACGGTGTGGTCCGGCTGGCGCGTGGATTGGCCTCAATCACATATACCTTATCATCCTTGATCGCAAACTGAATGTTGATCAAACCTCTGATATTGAGCGCTACAGCGAGCTGATAGGCATATTTTTTCATGGCTTCCAGGGCCTGGTCAGAAAGACTGTAGGTCGGCAATAAAGCATTGCTGTCACCTGAGTGGATGCCGGCCGGCTCAATGTGCTCCATTATCCCCATGATGTGGATGTCATCCCCGTCAAATATAGCGTCGATCTCAGCTTCTTTAGCCCTTTCTAAGAACTGGTCTATCAATACCTTGTTGTCAGGCATGTGTTTGAATATATTCAATACTGCTTGTTCCAGTTCTTTATCATTGATAACGATTTTCATCCTTTGTCCGCCCAATACATAAGAAGGCCTTACCAGGACAGGATAGGAGATTCTTGCAGCTATTTCAAGCGCCTCATCTGTATCATCAGCAGCCCCGTATTCAGGGTAGGGTATACTTAGTGCTTTCAACAGGTCGGAAAAGGACTTCCGGTCCTCCGCCATATCCATGCTTTTATAGTCCGTGCCTATGATAGGAATATCGTATTTATGTAACTTTTCAGCAAGTTTCAAAGCAGTCTGGCCTCCCAGCTGGACGATTACACCGATTGGTTTCTCCAGTTCGATGATCTCAGCAAGATGTTCCCAGAATATTGGTTCAAAGTAAAGTTTGTCTGCCATATCAAAGTCAGTGGATACGGTCTCAGGATTGCAATTGATCATAATGGCCTCGTAACCTACTTCTTTGATTGCCAGCAAGCCATGGACACAGCAATAATCAAACTCTATGCCCTGTCCGATTCTGTTAGGACCTGACCCCAATACGATCACTTTTGGTTTGTCAGAAGGGATGCTTTCATTTTCCTCATCGAATGTAGAATAAAAATAAGAAGTATGGGCATCAAATTCTGCAGCACAAGTATCCACCTGTTTGAAAACCCTTTTGATGCCAAGTTTATACCTTGCTTTGGTCACAAGCTCTTCATTGACACGCATGAGCCAAGCTATCTGAGCATCTGAATAACCTGCCTGTTTAATCGTCCTGAAAAAATCGTAGGGTATATCATCCGGCACATTAAATCTGATGATTTCTTCCTCGTATTTACAGAGTTCTTTGATCTGCCTGATATACCAGGGATCTATTCCTGTTATTTTCTTAAGTGTTTTCTCAGGTATACCAAGGCGGATGGCGTCTTTTAAGCGGTAGATCCGATCATCACTTACTTTTACCAACCTCTCCATGATATCTTCTGTGCGTATCCACTCTTTAATGTCCGCACCAAGTCCGCTCCTGTTATTTTCCTGCGATTGGCAGGCTTTTTGCAGGGCTTCCTGAAAACTTCTGCCTATCGCCATCACCTCGCCTACTGATTTCATCTGGAGTCCCAGTGTATGATCAGCTCCTGGAAATTTATCAAAATTCCATCTTGGCATTTTCACGATCACATAGTCTAGCGTAGGTTCGAATAATGCAGATGTATTTTGTGTGATCTGATTGCTCAGTTCATCGAGTGTATATCCAATGGCAAGTTTAGCAGCTATTTTCGCAATGGGGAAACCTGTCGCCTTACTTGCCAGAGCCGAAGACCTTGATACACGTGGATTGATCTCGACGGCTATGAGTTCTTCCGTGTCAGGATTTTGTGCGAACTGTACATTGCATCCGCCGCAAAAATTACCGACTGCACGCATCATCCTTATGGCATCGTTCCGCATCTGCTGATAACCTGTATCACTGAGGGTCATAGCCGGTGCCACAGTAATGCTGTCACCCGTATGGATGCCCATAGGGTCGATATTTTCAACAGTACAGATGATGATGACATTGTCATTACTATCCCTTAGCAATTCAAGTTCAAATTCTTTCCATCCTAAAACAGCTTTTTCAACTAAAACTTCGTGGGTTGGTGATGCATTAAGTCCCAATCTAAGGGCTTCACCAAAGTCTTCTTCTACCATTACAAGACCGCCTCCTGAGCCACCTAAAGTGTATGATGGCCGGATAACAAGCGGGAAACCTATTTTTTGAGCAGCTTCCATACCTTCTAAAAAGGAGTTTGCAATAAATGAAGGTGCTACCTGCATCCCTATCTCTATCATTAACTTCCTGAAGGATTCCCTGTTCTCTGTCAATTCTATGGCAGCAAGATCAACTCCTATCAGCTGGACATTATATTTCTCCCAGACTCCCTGAGCAGCTGCTTCTATGCATAGGTTTAATGCGGTTTGGCCACCCATGGTAGGCAGGACTGCATCGATCTGTCTTTCTTCAAGTATCTGTATAATACTTTCCACTGTGAGTGGTAGCAGATAAATATGATCTGCTGTCACCGGATCGGTCATAATGGTGGCAGGATTGGAATTGATAAGCGTCACTTCGATGCCCTCTTCCCTAAGCGATCGGGAAGCCTGGGTCCCGGAATAATCAAATTCACACGCCTGACCTATTATGATAGGTCCACTACCAATGATAAGTACTGACTTTATGGCTGTATTTTTAGGCATATTGGCTTTTATTTTTGAATGGCGGCACAAAGGTATAAAATATAACATGATCCATTTAATTTCAATTAAAAATGCCCGTAAAAAACTATCATTAGTATTGTATACTTTAGTTATTTTAATAACATGTTGATTTTATATCATCCATTTGTAATTAAATATTACCTTTGCACGGATTTTTTAAAACTAAGCAAAACAGATTATAATTCATGGGAATAATCACAAGTATAAGAAAACGTGGTGGGCTTCTAATTGTCCTTATTGGACTTGCAGTAGCAGGTTTTATCGTAATGGATGTCGTCCAAAACAGAAATATGTCCGGTACTGTTACCAGCGTCGGTAAGGTGGGAGACTACGAATTGGATTACAATGAAATGCGTCAGATGGAAGAGGTGCTTTACCAAGGTTCGGATGCGGACGAATTTTCAAAAAGGGAATATATATGGAACTACTTTGTCGATAATTCTGTACTTCAGAGCGCTGCAAAAAAAACAGGTTTGGCTGTAGGCAGGTTAGAGTTACTTGATATGGAATTTGGTGCTAATTTAAGCCAACTAATGATAGAAAGATATGGCAATCCTCAAACCGGCCAAATAGACATGACTCAACTGCAGAATGTAAGAGACCAAATAAAAAAAGGTACACTTGAACCTCAAATGGCGGCTTTTTGGGCTATCCAGGAAAAAGAAATTATAAAAAACAGGTTGGATGAAAAATTATCCTCACTTTTTAATAAAGCAGTTTACACACCTACCTGGCAGGCTGAGGCTGTAATAGCTGAACAGACAAATCCAATCAATGCATTTTACGTAAAAGTTCCGACCACTTTTGTCGCTGATACAGATGTGAAACTTACAGATTCGGATTATCAGGAATATATAGATAAACACAAGGGCGCTTATACTAACAAAACTGAAACCAGAGTCATCAGTTTCGTATATCTTGCTGTCGTAACCTCAAAGAGTGATACTATTGCAGCAGAACAGATCATAGCAGATAAAGTCGAAGATTTTAAAAATGCTCCAAAAGATTCCGTTTTTATTGCTGCTAATGGTGGTACGATCAGCGATGTTTATACCAAGATAGATCAGCTTGATCCAATAACTAAAACCAAGGTCGCCGGCATGAAGGTAGGGGATGTATCTGGCCCGTACACAGATGGAGCCACAGTGAAAGCTGTCAAATTAATAGGAAAATCTGTTGTAGCTGACTCTGTTAACGCCAGGCACATCCTATTATCTGCTAAAAGCCCAGAGGAATTCGAAGTTGCAAGCAAAAGAATAGACAGTATCATGAATGTCATTCAGACCGGAAAAGGAAAATTTGCGGATCTGGCAAAAGCATTGAGCTCAGATACGGGGAGTGGAAGTAAAGGCGGAGAATTGGGTTATTCTCAGCAGGGTAGGATGGTAAAACCTTTCAATGATGCTTTGTTTTTTGATTCGAAACCCGGCCAATTAAAAAAAGTACAAACACAGTTTGGGGTGCATTTGATACAGATCCTGAATAAAAAGACTGTAGGAGATGCTAATGGATACAAACTTGCATTTATTTCAACTGACCTGGTGCCAAGTGAAGCAACTCAAAACAGATCACAAGCACAAGTTGAAGCTATGATGTCAGGTGTCACTACACTTGAACAATTGGATGCTAAGATTAAGACTATACCGGGACTCGAATTGATAAACTCATTTGCCGTGGATGAGGCAGACTTTGCAATGCAGGGTATTGCGCCCGGATCTGGAACCAGGGATATAATAAGATGGGCATTCGATCCTAAAACCAAAGTAGGATCAGTAGCGGAGACTCCTTTTCCTATACAACAGACAGGAAAATATTATGTGGAGCAATTTGTTATTGCGGGCCTCAAAGCTATCAATGTAAAAGGATTAAATTCGATCGAAACATTAAAGAATGAGTTGACTCCAAAAGTCATGGCGGAGAAAAAAGTTGAGATACTTGCCAATAAAGCAAAAAACACAAAATCTTTGGAGGCATTCGCTCAGGAATTCAGTGTAAAAATTGATACCGTAAAAAATGTTGTTTTTGGAGCTACAGCTCCGGGTATAGGAAATGAACCTAAAGTGGTGTCGGCAATTTATGCAACTCCTATCAACTCTATTTCCCCTTTAATTAGAGGGTACAATGGTTTATTTCTTGTGAAACCATATGAAAATGTTGCATCGGGCCCTAAACCTCCCATAGAAAATGCAAAAAAATTCTATTCAAATAGTATCAGACAACAAATGAAAGGAAGATTACTCAATGCACTTACGAAAAAGGCAGATATTGCAGATAATAGAGGGAAATTGTTTTAACCATCTTTATTTCAATTTACCAAAGGGTTTTTCTGGTTCACGTTCAGAAAAACCCTTTGTTATTTAAGGTATAAACAATTTTATGACGATC
>JAYUWT010000635.1:0-2546 GCA_043753405.1 Saprospiraceae bacterium
GGCAAATGCAGTATTGGTGGTTTCGTATGTAGGTTACCAAACAAAGGAATATTCTGTAAACAATCAAACCAACATCAGCATAGCGTTGGTACAGACAGATGTTAGTTTGGGTGATTTTGTTGTTGTCGGTTATGGTACCCAAAGAAAAAAATTGGTTACATCCGCCATATCAACAATTACTACGGAAGATATTAATTCTGTTCAGATAACGGGGTTGGATCAGGCACTGCAGGGTAGAGTGGCTGGTGTGCAGGTAACCCAAAATACTGGTGAACCAGGAGGAAATATTTCTGTAAAGATAAGAGGTGTGGGTTCATTTTCTGCAGGAACAGAACCTTTATATATAGTGGATGGGGTACCTATGATACTGACCACCGGGGCATTAAATTCTATCAACCCTAATGACATCGAACGGATAGATGTTCTGAAAGACGCCGCTTCTGCAGCTATTTATGGGTCAAGAGCAACAAATGGTGTTGTGTTGATCACTACAAAGCAGGGAAAAAAAGGAAAACTTCTTTTAAATTTAGATGCATACGCAGGAACTCAAAGTGCTACTAAGAAAATAGATCTGTTGGATGGTCCTCAGTTTGCAATGCTTGCTAATGAAAATCTGGCTAATGGTGGCCAAGGCCCCAATCCTGCATGGGCCAATCCAGCTTCCTTGCCTTCCTATAATTGGCAGGACGCAGTATTCCGAAACGCAACTTTGCAGAATTATAATATTTCGGCTCAGGCTGGAGGTGAAAAATCAAGGAACTACTTCTCATTAGGATATCAGAATCAGGGCGGTATTCTGCTTTCCTCAAATTACAAACGTTATACCGGCCGAATGAACTCTGAATTTGATGTAACAAAAAGATTAAAAATAGGAGGTTCTCTTAATTATAGCAATGACGAAAAAACACAACCCCTCACAAATTCTGGTGATAAAGGAATTCTGACCAACGCAATAAGATTGATGCCTATCAATCCTATTTATTCAAATGTAGAGGGTCCTATTGATGCCAATTTATATGGATATCAGGGGTATGCATTGATCGGAGCTTCAGCTAATTCTTTATATTTTCCCAAAGGTTTAAATAATCAAGTTTTTACAGATGTAGTTCACTATAAAAGGAATTTAAAAACTTCCAATATTCAAGCTTCAACTTTTGGGCAATATGAAATCATTAATGGGCTAAAATTTAAAACCGCAGTAAATTATGCCAGGAATAATTCTGTTTTTTGGTTTAGCAGGTTAGGCGAACCAGCTGTAATTTCTGGGTTTGGACAATTAATTGAAACTAGTCAGTATTCAGAAACGTGGAGGCAATTTGATCAGTGGAACTGGACGAATACACTAAGCTATGAAAAGCAAATTAACAAGCATAATTTTTTGATTGTGGCTGGTACTGATGCATTAAAGAATATTTACAAGGAGATTGCAGTAAATGGTGGCTCAAATCCCAATGGTCAATATAATATAAACTCTTTAGTCGGTTCTTCGGCGGCAAGCGGATTTACTGAAGATTACGAACTGTCTTCATATATCGGTAGAATAACCTACGATTATGCCGGTAAATACCTCCTTACAGCAAATTTCCGCCGTGATGGTTCATCAAGATTTGGACCTAATAATAAATATGGAAACTTTCCGTCTGCTTCTATTGGATGGAGACTTTCAGAAGAATCATTTTTACAAAAATCTAAACAGATTAATGAATTAAAACTAAGAGCCAGTTACGGGGTAGTGGGTAACCAGAATATCGGAAATTTTAAATATGAAAATTCATACTCGAGTGATGCTGGTCTTTATAATTATGTTTTAGGTACAGGTGATCAAACGGTGCTTCCTGCAGTATACCGTGATAATATAGGTAATTCTGATATCCATTGGGAGAAATCAACACAGTTTAACGTGGGTGTTGATGCCAGTTTGTTTAATAATACGATCACTTTATCAAGTGATTATTACATTAAAAAAATTGAAGACATTCTGGGAAATGCACCAATTCCAAGTTATTTGGGGGTGACAGGGAATTCTATTCTCAGGAATGAATTTTCTATGGAAAACAAAGGGTTCGAATTTCTATTAGGATTCAATAAAAAAATTGGTGAAGTTCACTTTTCCTCAGGTCTAAATTTCTCGACACTTGATAATAAAGTCACCAAGTTATTAGGTAAGTCAACTGACTATCTTATTAGGGCATTAGGTGGTCTAGATGGTGATGATGGTAATTCGCAAACACGTTCCGAGATTGGTAAACGTATCGGAAACTTTTGGGGCTATGTTGCAGACGGTATTATACAAGATGCTGCTGAAGCGGCTGCAAGCGGAATGAGTGGGGTTAAACCGGGAGATCGCAGGTTTAAGGATTTAAATGGCGATAAAGTAATAAATTCAGAAGATAGAACCATTTTAGGTAATGGGTTGCCTAAATATATTTATGGTTTAAATCTAAATGCTACTTATAAGAATTTTGATTTTACCGTTTTTTTCCAGGGACAGGGGGGTGTTGAGATAGCCAATATGCTGAAAGGATATTCTATGCATCAATCCAATG
>JAYUWT010000636.1:0-2538 GCA_043753405.1 Saprospiraceae bacterium
TTTCGGCTGCAGGGCAATGATAGGCGCTCTTCCATTATTAGCAATTCCTGTTGCTATTTTCATACAAAAATTAAATGAAAAATTCTTGTTTAAAAGAATTATTGCAACTCTTATTCTATCATTCTTTACATTTTTAAATTTATTTCAAACTTGGCAGTATAATCATGGCACTATTCATGGTATGCTGATGAATGAGGCAGCGTATTGGCAGATATTTTTAAAAACAGAAAAGCCGAATGGAATTGATAAAACTTTTGAACTTCAAGAAGAAATAGATATTAATTCTGGTGGTTGGTAACATTCTTTATTGGTATGAAATATGAACAATAATATGTTCGAAGTTTAGGTCCTTACGAATATATTGTACTTGAGTATACAATATATTGCCCTGAATCCGTCTTTCCACCCTATTTTTTTACCTTCTTCATATGTCCGGCCATAATAAGAAATACCTACTTCGTATATGCGTACATTTGGTATTCTTGATATTCTGGCAGTAACTTCCGGCTCAAAACCAAATCGTTTTTCAGTCAAAGTTAATGATTGTATCATTTCCCTCCTGAATAACTTGTAGCATGTTTCCATATCTGTAAGGTTGAGGTTGGTGAACATATTGCTCAAATTGGTAAGTAACTTATTGCCAATGGAATGCCAGTAAAACAGTATTCTGTGAGGATTTCCGCCAATAAAACGGGATCCATAGACTACATCAGCAAAATCGTCAAGGATCGGTTTTAATAATATATTATATTCATTCGGATCATATTCAAGATCAGCATCCTGGATTATTATAAAATCGCCCGTTGCTTTTTCTATACCTGTATGCAGGGCAGCGCCTTTTCCTTGATTCACTTCATGTTTATAATAAGAAATAGAAAGGTTGGGATTGGCTTTTATGTAATTCTGAATTGATATTTCAGTACCATCTGATGAACAATCATTGACAATAATGACTTGTTTGGAAATACTTTGAATGAGCTCAATTTCTTTGATTTTATCCAATATCCGGTGTATGGTAGGTCCTTCGTTATAGGCAGGAATGACGATGCTTAAGACTTGATTCATTTAAAATTACAGATGTTTATCCATGACAAGGAATGGCCGCAAATGTAATGATAAATATAAAATAATAACAACTTGCAATGTTTGCACGGCACTTTTAACATTTGTAAGGCATATTTGAATTGATTATAGCCCCCATAAATAAAAGAAAGTAAAGGTGGAATATGTCCTTTATTAAGATATTTCTTAAATTCGGCAATCTATTACAAAAGATCTGACCATAATGAAACATCTATCAGCTTATTCCTTACTGATCTGTCTTCTGGCAATGCTTTACGCCGGTTTCATTTTCTATCCAAAATGGGAAAAATCAGGTACAGAGGCAACGATAAGCTGGGATGCATCCGGATACTATATGTACCTGCCTGCCATATTCATTTATAAAGATATTAAGGAATGTAAATTTAAAGACTCCATCCTTCAAAAATACAATCCCACTCCTGACTTCCAGCAAGCTACAGCTCTGAAAACCGGTGGTTATGTCATGAAGTATTCAAGTGGTCAGGCTATTTTAATGTCTCCTTTTTTTGCGGTCTCCCATATTTGGGCCAGTAATAGTAAAATATATCCGGCTGATGGATTTTCAAAGCCATATCAAATGTGCATTGGCATCGGTATGTTCCTGTATTCCATCCTTGGCTTGTACTTTTTCAGGAAAATATTTCTTAATTATTTTTCCGACAAGGTGGTAGCCATCCTGCTTCTCTGCCTGGTCCTTGGAACCAACTACCTTGACTATGCTTCCATTACTCAGGGTATGACCCACAGTTCACTTTTCACCATATATTGCATCCTCATATCAGTGACTATTGATTTCTATAAGAGATATACGTTAACAGGGGCATTAAAAATAGGAATACTGTGTGGTTTAGCAACTCTGATACGTCCCACAGAGATCATATGCGCATTGATCCCTCTGTTTTGGGGTATAAGCAATGTTCAAAGCTTTTCCAACAGATTTGTTTTTTTTAAAGAACATTCAAAGGGGGTTCTTTTGGCTGGAATAGGCTTTATTGCTTTGGTTTCGATACAGTTGATCTATTGGAAATATTCCAGTGGCAGTTGGATTTTCTATAGTTATGACGATCAGGGATTTTCCTTTAAACACCCACATCTGAAAGATTACATTTTCAGTTATCAAAGCGGTTGGTTGCGATATTGCACCATGATGTATTTATCATTTTTTGGATTAATGGTATTGAATAAAGAAAAAAGGGATATCTGGCCGGTCATCGTATTTTTCATGTTTGTTAACCTTTATATCGTCGCATCATGGGACATCTGGTGGTATGGAGGCAGAGCCATGGTCCAGAGTTATCCAATAATGTTTTTCCCGGTTGCGGCTCTTATTGAATTTGTCCAACCAAGGAAAATACTCAAAGGTATTTTATATTTCTTCATTCTATTTTCGATCTACATCAATATCTGGTGGACCTACCATTGCCATGCCGGTAATATCAACCTGAGCAATCCGAC
>JAYUWT010000637.1:0-6323 GCA_043753405.1 Saprospiraceae bacterium
ATTGGCTTATCTTATGCAACTGTATTTGAAAATAAAGTTTCTGTAGGAGTAGCAGTAAGACTTGTAATGGAATCATTTGGTGGTATATCTGCAAGGGGAATAGCAGTGGATGCCGGAGTGCAGTATATCAATGGCCCTAAGGATAATTTTAAGTTAGGATTATCATTGAGAAATCTGGGTACACCATTAAAGTATAGAGGAGAGGGATTTACAGTTCCTCGTCCTGATCCTAATACACCAACTACTACTTTAGCATACGATCAAAGATCTGCGAGTTTTGAATTGCCCGTCGTATTAAATATTGGGACCTCTTACGATGTATATTTTATGGAGGAAGGAAGGATTTCACCAATGATCAATTTTACTTCAAATTCATTTAGTAAAGACCAGCTTGGTTTCGGGGCGGAGGTAAGTATCTTTAATGAAATGTTACAAATTCGTGGTGCATACAAATTTGATTTACAAAAAAATACAGATATAGTCAAAAGTGATGTATATACGGGTCTTGCTTTAGGAGCATCTGTAAATCTCATATTCAATAAAGAAAAGAAGTCTAAAATTGGGTTTGATTATGCATACCAATCTACTAGAGTATTTAGTGGTACTCACAATATTGGTCTGAGGCTAGATCTGTAAATTCTGAACTTTTTTAAAGCGATAAGCGTTTTAAACTTATCTATTCAGATATAACTAAACACTTCCAACATGGGAGTGTTTAGCTTTTTTATAAATATAAATACTATGTCACACTATAACTATTTAACTCAGGAAGGTCTTTCCAGATTGAGAGCTGAGCTGGAAGATTACAAAACCACTGGACGCCAGGAAGCAGCTAAAGCTATTGCCGAAGCACGGGACAAAGGAGATTTATCTGAAAATGCTGAATATGATGCAGCCAAGAATGCTCAAGGCATGTTGGAACTAAGGATCAATGAACTTGAAACTGTTCTATCCAATGCGCGATTGATAGATTCTTCACAATTAGATCCCACTAAAGTAACTTTACTTTCTAAAGTTGAGATCGAAAATATGAAAACAAAAAAGAAATTTAATTACACACTGGTTTCTGAAGCAGAAGCTGACTTAAAAGAAGGTAAAATAAGCGGCAGCTCACCTATTGGAAAGGGTCTTTTAGGAAAAAAAGAAGGAGAAATAGTTTTAATCACCACTCCTGCAGGTTCCCTTGAATTCAAGATTCTGAAACTATCTCATTGAACCAGAATGGCTAGCATTTTTACTAAAATTATAAATGGTGAGATTCCTTCCTACAAGGTTTTTGAAGACGAACATTATTTAGCGTTTTTAGACATCAGACCCATGGCCAAAGGTCACACTTTGGTAATACCAAAGAAAGAAGTTGATAATTTATTTGATCTGGATGATGATGAATACTCCGCATTGCTGCTAACAGTTAAGAAAGTAGCTCGGGGTATTAAATTAACAGTGCCATGCTCCAAAGTAGGGATGACGGTCATTGGTCTGGAAGTTCCACATGCTCATGTACATCTGATGCCTATAGACCGGGTTTCAGATATGAGTTTTAAAAATCCAGTGGTACATATGTCAGATGATGAGTTAAGTGCATTAGCCGGAGCGATCAAATCAAATATTATATAATACTCATGATTGATCAATTCACGACTTTACTTTCCCGGGGTTTTCTTTGATATAACTCGTCCAACCTTTTGATTTACTGTTAAATGAGATTGTATCCCTGCAAAAAGCATGACATAGTGCGACTGATAAAGCATCAGTGGCATCCAGGGAAGCTTCTCCCAAATTGATTCCAAACTGCTTTTCGATCATCCTGGCTACTTGTTCTTTAGAAGCGTTGCCATTCCCGGCTACAGATTGTTTTATCTTCCTCGGAGAATACTCTGCTGTTATTAAACCAAAATACATAGCTGCGGAGATAGCAACGCCCTGTGCTCTTCCCAGCTTCAGCAGGGATTGAATATTTTTTCCATAAAAGGGTGCTTCGATCGCAAATTCATGAACCTCGAATTTCTGTGTCAATTGTTCTATTTTAACAAATATCTGATGCAGTTTTTCATGCGCACTTTCAATATGTTTCAGATTTAATGTGCCATATTCAAGTAATTCCGGCATCGGTTTGTTAAATCTAACTATAGCAAAACCCATCTTAATTGTCCCTGGATCAATACCCAGAATGATAGGATTGGTCTTTTTGTTATTCAGAATATCTGATGTTGAAATCATGTTGCAAGGTAAGATAATATTACGTTTTTATGTAATCTAATAATTAGCATTCTACGGAATGAGTGAGCGTTAAGAATTTTCTTCCTCGCTTATAGAGTTGAGTTTTGTAATTGTGGCCTTTCAGGGCGTCTTGAACATTTAATAAAAGAATGAATTTAATAATTCTGCTTAAATTGAAAATCAATCATTTATTGTTTCAATTTCTTGAATTGCCTGAAAGGCATAAATTACAAAGCCCGGTGCAGCGCACCGGGTATGATAAGAGATTGTAATGAGCTCTGAAGGAGCGCTATTTTATAAGTTGGGATTAACAGACCATAAATTCCAATTAGGATATATAAGATAAAAAGTCTTTAATTGCTTTTTGAGTTATAATACTTCATTGCTTTTTCGAGATCTTCAGGTGTATCGATACTTACACCTTGTGGATCAGTTAATGCCATAGTGATTTTCATGCCGTGTTCCAGATATTTAATACACTCGATCATCTCCAGGCCATCTAATGGAGTGGATGGTAGGGAGGTCACTTTTAGCAAAGCTGCTTTCGTGAATCCATAGATACCTATATGTTTAAAACATGCGTATGGCAAGGCTCTATTTCTGTGATAAGGTATCGGGCTTCTGGAAAAGTATAAAGCTTCGTGGTTGAGGTTAGTGACTACTTTTACCACATTTGGGTTATTGATCATAGCTTCATCTTCAATGATGGTCATGGGTGAAACGATTTCAATATTGCCTTTTGTATCGTCCCTGAATAAGTTGATAAGGGTTTGAATAATTTCTTTTTTCACAAATGGTTCGTCTCCCTGAATATTGAAAAAAATTGGATAATCCATTTTAGCAGCTATTTCTGCGATTCTTGATGTGCCATTTTCATGTTCTGACTCACTCATATACGCCTGGCCGCCATTATTGATAATTTCATTATAGATCAATGGGTGATCGCAGATGACAGCAACATGATCGAATAAGTTGGTGTCGACCATATTATCATAAACATGTCTTATAATTGTCTTGTCACCAATCAACTTCATAAGTTTTCCAGGAAACCTTGAAGATTCAAAGCGAGCCGGGATCAATGCTGCTATTCCCATTATTTTTCTTTAGTTCAAAAGTAAACTTTTTTTATAGATTATTTATATAGCAGGTATAAACGCCAGAACCGGTTGAGATCCTAATATTTATTTATGTTTAAAGGGTGTAATAATGGTACAGAAACTTTTGCTTAACTTTGCGCCCAAAATAAATAAACTTATGATAAAGATTCTTGCAAATGATGGTATTGAAGCAGATGGTCAAATGTTATTGGAAGAAGCTGAATATGTGGTGGACACAAACAAAGTAGCTCAGGAGGATTTGATTAAAATATTGCCACAATACGACGTTATAATTGTAAGGAGTGCTACAAAAGTCAGAAAGGAACTTATTGATGCCTGCCCCAATCTGAAAGTGATCGCAAGGGGAGGAGTGGGGATGGATAATATCGATGTAGAATATGCAACCAGTAAAGGTATTGCAGTTATCAATACTCCGGCTGCTTCTACGCGTTCTGTTGCTGAGTTGGCGATGTCACATATTTATGCACTTTCCAGAAATATACACATATCAAAAAAAGAGATGGCGGCTCCTAATGCAGATTTTAAAGGATTAAAATCTTCATATTCCAAAGGAACAGAACTTGCAAATAAAACCCTGGGTATAATTGGTTTTGGTAGAATTGGACAAGAAGTTGCTAAATTGGCTATGGGTGCGAATATGAGAATATTACCATTTGATCCTTATGTAGAGGAAACGATTCTGAATTTTAATATTTTTGGCAATGACAACCTTAATCTTGCTGTTAAAGTGCATACTGTTGATAAAGAATATGTAATTAAAAACAGTGATTTTATTACACTTCATTTGCCTTTTGCAGACGGAACACCTATTATTGGGGCTGAAGAAATATCAAAAATGAAGCCGGGAGTGATTCTGATCAATACAGCCAGAGGTGGTGCTATCAATGAAGATGCTTTGATGGAAGGCTTGAAATCAGGCAAAGTTTACGCAGCAGGCCTGGACGTATTTGATAATGAACCTAATCCCAGAAAAGATATCCTGGAACATCCTATGATCTCTTTGACACCACATATCGGAGGCTCTACAAAAGAAGCTCAGATGAAGATAGGTATTGAACTTGCCGATAGTATTATCACTTATTTGGAATCAAAATCCTGAAGCTAAGTGCAGAAGTTAATTGAGGGAATCTAACTAGTTAATTATTTTAATATATCTTTTTTAAATGCTTGAAACATCCTCTCAGGATCAGGTTTTGTTTGAAGATTTGGATGATACGTTTTCTAATTCTATTGTTATTATTGATGCACATGAGCATAATCTAAAACATATAGATGTCACAATTCCGCGTGATAAAATGGTGGTTATCACCGGTATCAGCGGAAGTGGAAAGTCAAGTTTAGCCTTTGATACTATTTTCGCTGAAGGCCAACGACGTTATATAGAGACTTTTGACAATTATACCAGAATGATGATAGGAGGTATGGAACGACCCGCTGTTGAAAAAATTAGCGGCCTTTCTCCTGTGATCTCCATCGAACAAAAAACAACTGGATGGAATCCAAGGTCTACTTTAGGTACAGTTACTGAAGTTTATGATCTATTAAGGTTGTTTTTTGCAAGGGCATCTGAAGCTTATTCATACATAAGTGGAAAAAAAATGATAAAATTTTCGGAAGAAGAAATTTTATCGGCTTTAAGCAATGAAATGGCGGGCACTTCCATCATGATCCTTGCTCCTATAGTTAAAGGAAGAAAGGGCCATTACAAGGAATTGCTTGATCAGGTCCGGAAACAGGGGTATACTAAGGTCAGGATAGATGGAGAGATCACACCACTTTCGGTCGGTCTTCAGGTGGACAGGTATAAGGTGCATGATATTGAACTTGTTATTGATAAACTAACAGTATCCGAAGCTAACCTCACCAGGCTAATCACTTCTGTGCAGTTGGCACTTAAAATGGGTGAGGGCCTCATATATATTTTCAATAATACTACTGAACATATTCGCCTTTTTAGCAAACACCTTGCTGACCCTGAGAATAAATTAGCTTACGAAGAACCTAACCCTAACACTTTTTCTTTTAATTCGCCTTATGGTGCGTGTCCACGATGCGGAGGACTCGGTGAATTGTTTGAGGTCGATATTGATAAAGTGATCCCCGATGAGAGTAAGTCGATCAATGATGGCGGTGTCGTTGCTTTGGGATTCCCCAGAGAGACGAATTATTACAATCAGGTCAGGGAAATTGCCAAAGAATATAAATTCACATTTGCTACATCTATTGAAAGTATACCAAAGATGGCCCTTACTCAGATACTCTATGGAACTAATGGCAAAGACTGGCAGGGAAATAAACCTTATTCGTACAATGAATATACTTATGATCTGCGCACTACAGGACTGGTCAGGATCATAGAACTTTGTTATTCTGATTCCTCTTCAGAAAAAATAAGGCAGTGGGCTGAAGAATTTATGTCCCTGGAGGTTTGCCCTGAATGTAAAGGTGATCGCCTCAAGATCGAATCACTGCATTATAAGATTGCAAATAAAAATATTGCCGACCTTAACAAAATGCCCCTATCAGATCTTGATATATGGTTTCAAAATATTGATGATCTTTTGGATGCAAGGCAAAAGAGTATAGGCAAAGATATTCTCAAAGAAATTGGCATGAGGGTCCATTTTCTAAACCATGTGGGCCTTGATTACCTGACTTTGGATCGCAGTGCAAGAACGCTTTCAGGTGGTGAATCTCAAAGGGCCAGGCTTGCAAATCAGATAGGTACCCAATTATCCGGAGTTTTGTACATCCTTGATGAACCTAGCATTGGACTGCATCAAAGGGATAATAACAGATTGATCAAAGCACTTAAAGAACTGGTTGAAATAGGAAATACTGTTTTAGTTGTTGAGCACGATAAAGATATAATGATGGCATCAGACTATATCATTGATATAGGTCCAGGCGCAGGAATTCACGGAGGTAGAGTAACAGGATATGGCTCTCCGGAAGAATTTCTCAGACTAAAAAACACCACTGCTC
>JAYUWT010000638.1:0-6318 GCA_043753405.1 Saprospiraceae bacterium
TTACAGAGCCTTGATTTTTTTGTTACTTTTTGCATCAAGGCAAAAAGTAAGTTTAAATTAATTGTCATTATACTTGGATTGTCTCAAGAAACTACTAAAACTCTAAAATCTTTATACGATAATATATTTGTGTATAAACCCTAGTTTTGGAGGGGGGTAGGGGGAGGCTTAGTTGACAATATTATCAATTACCAACATTCATTTATTACTCATTACTTATCTCAACAATTGCAAGAACTCATTCCTTGTTTCCACATTTTTAAATTCTCCCGTGAATGCTGAGGTTGTCGTAGTACTGTTTTGTTTTTGAACGCCACGCATCATCATACACATGTGGGAAGCTTCTATAACAATAGCTACTCCATAAGGCTTTAATGTACTGTCTATCACATCAAGGATCTCCTGGGTGAGACGTTCTTGAACTTGCAACCTTCTGGCATATACATCCACTACCCGCGGTAGTTTACTCAACCCCACTATATAGCCATTGGGTATGTAAGCTATATGTGCTTTTCCATAGAATGGCAACAAATGATGTTCACAAAGGGAATAGAGTTCTATATCTTTCACAATGACCATTTCATTGTATGGCTCTTTAAACATGGCTGAAAGAATTATTTCTCTGGCATCCAAAAAGTAACCACTAGTTAAAAAACTCATTGCTTTGGCAGCTCTTTCAGGGGTTTTAATTAAGCCCTCCCTGTCAGCATTTTCGCCAGTTAAATTAATTATGTCAGAATAACTGCTTAATAATTTCTTATTTCTTTCTTCTTCTGATAATGAATTGTCCATTGAATTAGATTAGATTATATTGACAAAAATAGGAATTAATACCATGCATATTGAATAAATAAATATTTTACACCTAAAGTATTTTCCGGTTATGCAACCATATAAAAGGCAAAAGGTTATTAAAATAATAAAATTAGAATTACCTACTTTGCATCATGATAAGCTGGTTAGAGTTTTTTGCTGCTTTTTTTGGTGTTGTAAGTGTTTGGTTTAGCCGCAAAAATGATATTCTGGTTTATCCTACAGGTATCATTAGCGTATTACTTTATGTTTATATTTGTTATGAGTTCAAACTCTATGCAGATGCAGGTGTCAATGTGTATTATTTCATCATGAGTGTGATCGGTTGGGTCAACTGGAGCCAAAGAAAATCTGAAGAATTTGTATTTCCGGTCAACTGGTGTGATGCAAAAGAGATGTTTTATGGAATAGTTATTTTCGGTTCCATTCTCACCGCTTTGATCCTGATCCTTCGTCACTGGACTGATAGTAATACGGTCATATTAGATTCCCTGGTTTCTGCTTCGGCTGCTACAGCGATGTGGTGGATGGCACGCAGGAAAATAGAAAGTTGGGTTGCCTGGTCAGTGTCCAATATTGTGGCTATTCCTTTATTCTTCTACAAGGAATTATATTTCACAGTGGGTCAATATATTATATTCCTGGTGCTCGCTGTCTGGGGATATTTTTCGTGGAGATCTATGTTATTAAATAAGAAATCTCTTGAAAATCAATAAGTTTGTTATTGTTGGGGTGGAATCTACTGGTAAGTCAATGTGTGCTATTGAAGTTGCCCGGTATTTTAATGCAATCCTGATCACAGAGTATGCCCGGGATTATCTCGAAGTAAATTCCAATGATTATAACTATCAAGATTTTATAAAAATAGCCCGTGGCCAGGCAGAAAAGGAAGACGAAGCAATTAAAAATCCTGATAGCTCATTATTGATATTTGACACTGATTTTATCGTGATATGTATCTGGGCTAAAATTGTATTTAACCGTGTCGAACATTGGATATCGCAAAGAACTGCCCGATATACGGATCGAACCTATTTCCTCATGAGTCCTGAGGTAGAATGGATCAATGACGGACTTCGCGAATATCCTGACAGAGAAATAAGGGATGTTATCCACCAAAATTATATCAAACTTTTGGACTCATATGGTTACGAATATTATATCATCGGCGGCACAGAGCATAAAGAAAGAATTCGTAAAGTCATTGAAATAATTGAAAAAAAGATCCAATCATGACTTAGGTTCAAATTTCCGAGACTTTTTATTTTGAAAAAACTTTTGCACAAACCTGAAAGAACTGAATAAAAGAATCAGTATTGCAAAACCAAAAATTATCGGAATTAAAAAGGCAAGAAATGTAAAGAGTGTACTCAGGATATTTTCAATGGAAGAAAATACCGGATTAGCAACTCCCGCCGTGGATGCAGTGGTCTTTACTCGCCAGAAACCCATGAACCCGTTCATACTGACAGCTGTACCACCACCGATAATGATACTTATGATGTTGTCGATATAAGCCGGCAATTCAGGTAAGACTGAGGACATACTCAGAATACCTGCCACAAATGCCAAAGGTGTGGCCAATAGGTCTAAAAGATGATCTACAAATGGAATATAATAACCTATGATCTCCACGACGGTGGCAACTCCCAAAGCTATTAAAACCGTCTCTCCATTCAACCATTCGAATTGAGCCCCAAATTCGAATAAGTTAAAATATTTACTGAGGGAGATAATAAAAAATGGTAAAAATAACCGGATTCCGGTTGCAGCACTCAATCCTATTCCAAGCAGGAAAGGGATCATCCAGTATAATAGATTTGATTCCAATTTTTACTTTGAAAATTGGTTGATCGTTTCGGTAATTATCCTGCAACAATCAAGTAATTCTTTTTTCGTAATGATCAATGGTGGCGCAAAGCGAATGATATTTCCCTGAGTAGGTTTTGCCAATAATCCGTTTTCACTTAGTTTTATACATATATCCCAGGCCAAAGAGCTGTCCTTCTTATCATTGATGATGATAGCATTCAACAAGCCTTTACCGCGCACTTGATTAACGAGGTCATTGGAATCAACTAATTTTTGCATTTCTTGTCTGAATATTTCACCCAAAATTTCAGCATTCTCTGCAAGATCTTCATCGATTACTATTTGCATAGCTTCCATCGCCACAGCACATGCCAGAGGGTTTCCGCCATAAGTAGATCCATGTTGGCCGGGCTGAATGGTCATCATGATCGCATCATCTGCAAGCACGCATGATACCGGTAAGACTCCTCCGGATAGAGCCTTCCCTAATATCAGTACATCAGGCCGGATATTCAACAGATCACAGGCAAGCATACGTCCTGTTCTGGCAATACCCGTCTGTACTTCATCCGCCATGAACAATACATTCTTTGACTTACAAAGCTCAAATGCCTGCTTCATATATACATCATCCGGAACCCTTACACCTGCTTCGCCCTGGATAGGTTCTATCAGGAGACCGGACACATTTTCATCTTCTAAAGCTGATTTTAAAGCCTCTATGTCATTGAAGGGTACTTCTATAAAACCGGGCAAATAGGGAGCGTAACCTAACCTGCTATCCGGGTCGGAAGAAAGGCTAACTGCTGTCATCGTTCGTCCGTGAAAGTTTCCTTCGATCACTATGATTCTGGCTTGGCCCAAATTAACACCTTTTACTTCATAGGCCCATTTCCTGCATAATTTGATTGCTGTTTCCACTGCCTCCACTCCGGTATTCATAGGAAGTAACTTATCATAACCAAACAAATTGGTCATAAACTCTTCATAACGTCCCAACATGTCATTATAAAATGCCCTTGAAGTTAAAGTCAGCTTCGACGCCTGATTGATCAGAGCATTTATGATCCTGGGGTGGCAATGGCCTTGATTGACCGCAGAATAAGCTGAAAGGAAATCATAATATTTAATATTATTAACATCCCATACAAACACACCTTTACCTCTGCTGATGACTACAGGGATCGGATGATAATTGTGCGCACCATATTGTTCTTCAAGTGCAATGTAGGAAGAAACATCTTGCTCAAATGTGGAAATCATAGGAAATTGTTTGAAGACAAAGTTAGCAAATTACTTAAATAAAAATAAAATTGACAATGAACGATGAATAATGTGAAATGTGATATGTGATAATAACGAATCCATTTATCACTTATCATTTATCACTAGTCATTAGTCACTGATCATTTATAATTAATAATTAATAATTAATAATTATTAATCATCTCACGCTTCCACATAATCTTCTATCGGTGGACAAGTACAAATGAGATTTCTATCACCAAAAGCATTATTGACCCTGCCGATTGACACCCAAAATTTACTTCCGTGTTTTAAGTATTCTATCGGAAAAGCTGCTTTTTCCCTGCTATAAGGCATATCCCAATTATCACTGGTAAGCAGAGGCAGTGAATGGGGGGCATTGGAAAGGACATTTTTCTCTTTATCAGCTTTACCTTCCACTATTTCTTCTATTTCGGAAAGTATGGACAACATCGCGTCGCAAAATCTGTCCAACTCATCTTTGCTTTCACTTTCAGTGGGTTCTATCATGACTGTGCCCGCCACGGGAAAAGATAAAGTAGGCGCATGAAAGCCATAATCGATCAATCTTTTAGCCACATCCTCTGCTGAAACCACATGTTTATAAGGTCTAAGATCTACGATCATCTCGTGGGCTGCCCTACCCTTTGCCCCTGAATACAAGATCTCATATCGGCCTTCCAGCCTTGCTTTTATGTAATTTGCATTTAAGATGGCGATCTCTGTTGCTTTTCTAACTCCTTTAGCTCCAAGCATTCTGATATAACCATAAGAGATAAGTAAGATACTTGCTGAACTGAATGGCGCAGAATTAACTGCAAAATCTCCGCCCAGACTTACATGTCCGGGTAAAAAAGACTTGAGTTTGTCATTACAACAGATAGGCCCCATTCCAGGCCCCCCTCCTCCATGAGGTATTGCGAAAGTTTTGTGCAGATTGAGGTGGCACACATCTGCTCCAATATTACCGGGATTGGTCAATCCCACCTGAGCATTCATGTTTGCACCGTCCATATACACCAGACCCCCATGGTCATGGATAGTCTGACAGATCTCTTTTACTGACACCTCGAATACACCGAATGTCGATGGATACGTGATCATCAATGAAGCCAGATGGTCAGAGTGAAATTCCGCTAGTCTTTTCAAATCTTCCATATCAACATTACCATGATCATCCGTCTTAATAACCACTACTTTCATCCCGGCCATTACAGCGGATGCAGGATTGGTCCCATGTGCTGATGAAGGTATCAATGCAACATCTCTATGGTGGTCGCCTCTTGATTCATGATATCTTTTGATAGCAAGTAAACCTGCATATTCGCCCTGGGCACCTGAATTCGGTTGAAGTGAACAAGATGTAAATCCCGTGATAGTGCAAAGATAGGATGCAAGGTCAGTGATCATTCTATCATATCCTTTCCATTGATCCCTGGGGGCGAATGGATGTATGTTGGCAAACTCGGGCCATGAAACAGGGATCATCTCTGCAGCTGCATTCAGCTTCATAGTGCATGAACCCAGGGATATCATGCTGTGAACCAAAGAAAGATCTTTGTTTTCAAGAGATTTAAGGTATCTCATGATCTTAGATTCTGTATGATGGCTGTTAAAAACCGGATGAGTCATATAATCAGAGGTCCTTGCTAAATCTTTAGGAATAGGACTTTTCAGGTCATTTGAATTCTTAATTAAATCATTACTGCTCTGATTGATCCCAAATGAATCCAAGATGATTACGAGGTCATTGAAAGTTGTTGATTCATCCAATGCGATCCTAATACCTCCTAAAGCGTAACCAAAATTTATTCTATTTTTTACTGACGCATTTTTAATAGTATTTAATTTGGCTGCATCCACCTTTACAAACAAGGTATCAAAATAATGATCGTTAGATACATCATATCCTCCTGTTATTAGCGCTTCGCAAAGAGTACACGCCAAAGTATGTATATTTGAAGCAATTCGTTTAATCCCTTGAGGTCCATGATAGACAGCGTACATTGCAGCCATATTAGCCAATAAAGCCTGTGCTGTGCATATATTTGAAGTTGCTTTTTCCCTTTTAATGTGTTGCTCTCTTGTTTGTAATGCCATACGCAATGCCCGCTTGCCATATACATCTACTGAAACTCCTATGATCCTTCCCGGAATAGCTCTCTTAAATTCATCCGTTGTCGAAAAATAAGCAGCATGTGGACCGCCCATACCCATAGGTACTCCAAATCGTTGCGTATTCCCTAACACTACATCAGCTCCCCATTCTCCTGGAGGGATGAGCAAAGCCAATGACATAAGATCAGCAGCTACAGCTGTGTAAATACCCAATTCTTTGAGAGAAGCTACGAATGCAGCATAAGATTCTACAGAGCCATTCAACGTTGGATATTGTAGTAAAACACCAAATGCTTTATCAGAGATTTT
>JAYUWT010000639.1:0-6311 GCA_043753405.1 Saprospiraceae bacterium
CTAAAGAAATAGAGTCTGCCAACACCTCATTAGAAATATAATCTTTAAAGTCTGTAATAGCAATTTTCGTCATTTCTATCGGCTGTACTACAATGTTGATCCTGTCAGTAACCATAAAATCACTGGACTTGCGGATGTTCTGAATCCTGTTGACCAGTTCGCGTGCCACACCTTCAGCCTGAAGTTCCGGAGTGATGGCAATATCAAGTGCAACTGTGATTTCATCGTCAGCAGCTACCAACCAACCCGGAATATCTTCTGAAGTAATGATAATATCTTCTTGAGTTAACTCAAAATCCTGGTCAGGTGTTTTTAAGACAAAGACATTTGTCCTCTCGAGGTTTTGAATTTCTTCCTGGCTCATATTGGTGATAACTTCCTGTGCCAATTTCATGTGCTTACCGAGTTTCCTCCCCAGGGTCTGGAAATTTGCTTTTGCACCTTTTTTGATAAGGCCTTCCGTTTCAGTTGTCACAAGGACTTCCTTGACATTGATCTCTGATAAAATGAGATCCCGGACCGCTTCCACCTTTTCTTTAAAGTCCTGGCTCAATGCAGGAACAATCAGTTTTTGCAAAGGCTGTCTGACACGGATCTTCTCTCTTTTACGCAATGACAGCGCGAGTGATGAAATGCGTTGAGCGTATTCCATACGTTTTTCAAGGTCGATGTCTATGGCTTCCTCCTTTACAATGGGAAATAATGCAAGGTGGACAGAATCGTGTTGTTCCAATTTTGACCCATCATTCAATTGTCTGTACAACCAGTCAGAGAAAAATGGCGCTATAGGCGCGATAAGTTTAGAGATCGTAGACATACTTTCGTAAAGCGTCTGGTAAGCTGCGATTTTATCGTCTGAATAGTCACCTTTCCAGAATCTCCTCCTACATAACCGCACATACCAGTTGCTTAGATTTTCATCCACAAACTGTTCGATCTTCCTTCCGGCATTTGTCGGCTCATAATCTGTAAGGCTCTCCCCTACTTCTTTGACCAGTGAATTGAGCTTGGAAATGATCCAGCGATCAATCTCAGTCCTGTTTTCGAGTGGTATATATTTTTCTGTAAAAGCAAAGTTGTCAATATTGGCATACAATGCGAAGAATGAATATGTGTTGTATAAGGTCCCGAAGAACTTACGTCTTACCTCATCGATACCGGCGAGGTCAAACTTCAGGTTGTCCCACGGCTGCGCATTGGTGATCATATACCAACGGGTAGTATCCACTCCGTATTGGTCCAGTGTGACAAAGGGATCCACGACATTGCCTTTGGATTTGGACATTTTCATGCCTTCTTTATCCAGAACAAGGCCATTGGACACTACATTTTTAAAGGCTACACTGTCAAAACACATGGTGGCAATGGCATGCAGTGTATAAAACCAACCCCTTGTCTGATCGACTCCCTCAGCGATAAAGTCTGCCGGGAAATTCGCTTTGAATTTTTCAAGATTTTCAAAAGGAAAATGCCATTGGGCATAAGGCATAGCACCACTGTCAAACCAAACATCAATCAGGTCAGCCTCTCTTTTCATAGGGTGTCCTTTATGACTCAGGAGGATAACGTCATCTATGAATGGCCGGTGCAGGTCGAAACCTTCCCTGTATGCCAGTTCATCGTTTTCATTCACCATAAATATAGAACCGGCTTTATCTATCGGTAAATAAATACCGGCTTTATAAGCTGCATTAGCTTTTTTCTGAAGTTCTTCTTTAGAACCAATTATGACCTCTTCTGCGCCATCTTCTGTCCGCCAGATCGGCAATGGAATGCCCCAGTATCTGGATCTGGAAAGGTTCCAGTCCAGCACATTTTCCAGCCAAACTCCAAATCTTCCTGTACCGGTGTGTTCAGGTTTCCAGTTGATGGTTTTGTTCAGTTCAGCCATGCGTTGCTTGGCAGCTGATGCTCTTACAAACCAAGAGTCCAAAGGATAATATAATATAGGTTTATCTGTACGCCAGCAATGCGGATAATTGTGGACAAATTTCTGCACGTTCAGTGCTTTATTTTCATTTTTGAGCAGAATAGCAATGTCGACATCGACATCTTTGTAATTTGCTCCTTCGTCTTTGTAATCCTTGACATAACGACCACCGAATGGACCAGCTTCATCCACGAATTTACCCTGGCGATCCACCAGAGTAAGACTGCCAATACCATTAGCCATCGCGACCCTTCTGTCATCTGCCCCAAAAGATGGTGCGATGTGCACGATTCCTGTACCATCCGAAGTAGTCACAAAGTCACCGATAACCACTCTGAAAGCATCCCCTTCTTCCGGTTGAACATATGGCAATAATTGCTCATATTTGATGAAAGCAAGTTTTTTGCCTTTATATTCAGCAACGATCTGAAAGGGAACAACCTTGTCAGCAGGAGAATAAGTCATTTCTGCATCCAGTCCCTCCGGCTTAAACCAGCTGTTGACGAGGTCTTTAGCCATGATTATGCTTTGAGGTTCCGCTGTATATGGATTGAATGATCTGATCTTTATATAGTCTATATTTGGACCAACGGCCAAAGCAGTATTGGAAGGCAGGGTCCATGGGGTTGTTGTCCAGGCAGCGAAGCGTACATCTTCATCAGGACTGTCAAATAGTGAGGCAGCATTATCGTCGTGGATCACCTTGAATAAAGCTGCTACAGTAGTGTCTTTGACTTCACGATAGGCACCGGGCAGGTTCAGTTCGTGTGTACTCAAACCGGTTCCAGCCGCAGGAGAATAAGGCTGAATGCTATATCCTTTGTACAAATAGTCTTTGGTATAGAGCATCTGAAGCAAATACCAGACTGTTTCTATATAATTATTGTCAAAGGTTATATATGGGTTTTCGAGATCGACCCAATATCCCATGCGCTGGGTGATGTCGTCCCACCTGTCTTTGAATTTCATGACAGTCTCCCGGCATCTGGCATTATAATCTTCTATGCTGATCGACTTACCGATGTCATCTTTGGTGATGCCAAGTTCCTTCTCCACATTGAGTTCTATCGGCAGCCCGTGTGTATCCCAACCACCTTTGCGTTCCACTTTTTCTCCAAGCATAGTATGATATCGGCAGAAAATGTCTTTGACGGTCCTGCCCATGACGTGATGTATACCCGGCTGACCATTTGCAGATGGCGGTCCTTCGTAAAACACGAATGGTTTGGCACCTTCACGTTCAGAAATACTTCTTTCGAAGATGTTTTGCTTCTGCCAGAATTTCAGTATGTCTTTATCTATCGCTGTCAGATCCAGCGACTTATGTTCTTTGTATGCCATGGAATAAGTGTAATATCAAAAAAATAAGGTGCAAAGATAACATATTGCACGTTGTGAAAAAGTTAGAAAATTAAAAGGTTAAAAAACCTACAAGATAATAGGTCGCAGAGTTACAATATATTTTCGCTGACAATTGCACAAGGATCATGGTAAACCGATATGGATATAATTTATGCTTATGGTGCTATTTATTTACCAAAGGTTATTGGATTTACAAAAGCAGAAATTATCAGAAGAAGAGCCATCACGAATCAGTGTGATAGTTAGAAAGGTTTGATTTATAATTAAATGGTAATATCAGAATAAAAGTCAAGAAATGAATTATAAGGATAACCTTTGGAATCAAAGAAGAAATAATGCTTATATTTGAAAAATCAAATGATTTCAATATTCAAAATTTATTCTTGAATGAAATAAACATATATTAATCATGGACCATAAGTTACCAATTAAAAACTTCAAAAAATTTATTATTTTAATACTTTCATTAATTTTTCCTATATTAATTTATGCACAACAGATTAAATATGATGAGAACTTCGCAGATAATGGAAAATTATTGCTGGATAAAGGTGGCAACCAGATAAGCTCGCTTGAAGAAAATATTAATGGAGAAATTTATACGTTCGGATCATATAAAGAAGAAAATAAAAATTTTATCATTATCCATAAATTTGATTCTTCAGGAAATGTTGTAAAATCCTTTGGTGTAAATGGCCAATTGAAAAAACTATTAGATAATAATTATGATTTTTTTATAAAATCATCGTTAATTGTTGAAACTGGTGAAATGTATTTATCAGGAAATCTTATACACTCAGAAAATAAATCCGGCTTTGCTGTTTTAAAATTATACCCAGATGGATATTTTGATGAATCATTTGGTGTCAATGGATTTTTTGTCGATACGTCTAACTTAAGTATATTGTTCGGTAAAATATTCAAATATGAAGCTGGAAAATTACTAATTGTTGGCTCTGATGAAAATAATGATTCAAAAATAAAATTATTAGTTCTTAATCCAAACGGTTTAATTGACAGTTTATTCGGAAATAATGGTTTAAAATTAATCACTCCAATAGCACCATATACTAAACTGGAGTTTAAAAATGTTGTATTCGATAATAATAAGAATATTTTTTTGCTTACTAATGCTACTACTTCCTTTGGAGAAAGAGACTTTGTTTTGTTCAAATTAAATATTTATGGAGTAGTTGATACTACATTTTGCAATCAGGGATCCAAAATTATTGATATCGGAGGTTATGAAACAGGAGGTGCAATGCTTCTCACAAGCCAAGATAAAATCATAATATCAGGTCAATCCGCCTATTATGAAGCTGGGATAAAAAAATATCGTTACTCAATGATTATTAGAAGATTTAATATTGATGGAAGTATCGATCAAAATTTTGGGACAAATGGCAATATCGAGTACTTGGGAGATAATATAGAAACTCTAATACCTTATTCCATTATAGAAGTGAGTGACAAAACATTTATACTAAATATACTAAATATAGTAAATTTTACTAATTCTAATATAATACACTCTTTATTTAACGATAATGGTGAAAAAGTAATTATGGATGACGATAATTTATATTTTAAAGAAAATTTTCTAAATTCAAACAATTTTATTAACGGTGAAAGTCAGGATTTAAAGGGGAAAATATTAAATTTTGGTAGAATTTACAGCAATGATGGTTTTTCGAAGTCATATTTGTGCAGATTATTTGTTGATTATTCCGTTCAAACTAACCCTGATCTAGAGTTTACAAACAAATTGACAGTTGCCCCAAACATTGTTTCTAATCATTGTTTTATTAATTATGAAATAAAAAGTGATGATAATATTGAAATGGAACTTATATCTGGAGACGGCAAAATCATAAAGCAAATTATTGCGAACAAGTATTTAAAAGCTGGTGCCTACGATTCATTTTTAGATGTAAAAAACTTAGACGCTGGTTTATATTTTTGCAAACTAACAACTACCAAAGGCATAATCATCGCCAAGTTCATTAAGTTATAAATCAATTTTGTCCATAGATTTTCAATACTTTAAAGGTTAGATTTCAAAAAACTATATTTCAACTTAAATTTTCATAAAAAACAGTTACTTTTGGCAAAATATGAATCTATATCATATCTAAACTATTAGAAACCGATGTAGAGGTTCACAAATTTTATTAATACAACATTTTATAAACACTAAAATACAATTTGGCTAAAAGAGAAAGACAAGAGAAAGCACCAGAAAAGGCTTTATTCAGAATTAACGAACTAATCAGAGTACCCGAAGTTCGACTTATTGGAGACGAATTTGAAACAGTAAGCGAGGTAGCCGGACATGAAGTAGAAGCCGGCATATATTCCACAGGATTATTATTGGATTGGGCACAGAAAGCAGGACTTGACCTCGTAGAAATATCCCCAAATGCCCATCCGCCGGTAGTTAAGATCATCGACTATCAAAAGTTTCTTTACAACAAGAAGAAAAAAGACAGAGAGCTCAAGGCTAAAACAGTTAAAACTGTCATAAAAGAGATCCGTTTTGGTCCTAATACTGACGATCACGATTTCGAATTTAAGGTAAAACACGCGCGTAATTTCCTGGAAGAAGGCGCCAAAGTAAGAGCTTATGTTCAGTTCAGAGGCCGTAGCATCGTATTCCAGGACAGAGGCGAATTACTTTTACTTAAATTCCTCAAAGAATTGGAAGATATAGGCACTGCAGAATCACTTCCTAAACTCGAAGGTAAGAGAATGGGTGTGATGTTGTCTCCGAGGAAAGGGAAGCTTAAAGTTGTGTAATACACTAGATTCTAGATTCAGTAAACTAGAAGATAATTCCTACTAGGATGGGTTATGGATTTCAGAAGTTGAGAGTTGAAAATTGAGAGTTGAAAATTTTGCACAGATAAAACGGACTTTCAAATAGTAAATACTCTTACGAAGCATAATGAAAGCAGAGCTATCATACTTAGTGCCCTTTTTTTAGTATTGGCAGTAGCTTTCTTTTTAAAGGGCAAGTTTA
>JAYUWT010000640.1:0-2515 GCA_043753405.1 Saprospiraceae bacterium
GGAAATTACAGGAATTTCCAAATACTATGGTTGGATATATAAGAATGAAATGAAGCACAACTTACGTTATGAGATGGCACGAGTTAAAAACTCACGCCAGCGTTGAACAAGCAGGTAATCCAGACAATATAGAATTTGGAAATTCCTGTAATTTCCACATCTATCAATCCCTTTCCACAATTATAACTGATGCACTACTGTAAACATAATGATAGCCTGCTCCACAATACGGGCCTTGACCGGATTCAGATGAGCCATAACAGTAGGTGTGTAAACCTCTATTGGATGATTGTCTTGATGCCAAAACTGATAATAAACTACATTTGATCTTTTCTTTCAGGCTAAAGAAAATCTGTTCAACATCCAGTCTTTTGCGCTTTCCTCCCCGCTTGCATATGTTTAAACTCACGCCATTCGATTATTTCTGCCATTTTTTCTATTCAAATTCCTACAAATATAAAGTGTTAGATTAAATACACTCGCTGGACGCTGGCGCAGGTTTTTAACTTCCCGATGTGTCGAGACAGGCAGTGCCGATTCATAACGAAAGTTCTTCCTCATGCCATTCTTATATATCCAACCATACTTATTGGAATTTCCAGTATTTCCACATCTATCAATCATCAAGGGCACGAGTTAAAAACTTGCGCCAGCGTGGGCAGAAATGAGATGATATCACATACCGACCACTTCTTTATTGACCTTAAATGTAAATTTCTTAGGATCATTTCTATAAACTCCGGTAAACAGGACCTGAGCAGAATTTTTATTTAATTCATAAAGCAATTCATCGACATTTCTGACCCGAATGCCATTAACTTCAAGGATATTAAATCCTATCTCCATTTTCGTTTTGGATAACAAACTGTTTTTATATATAGTGTGCACAACAATTCCGGCCTGCTTATCATCATTATCTCTCAGTTCAAAGCCAATGTCTTTCAAAGTCTTATCAGCACGAATTTTAATATCATCAGTACTGATGATGGGACTCGTCAATTCTACTTCAGTTTTAAGTGTTTTGTTATTGCGCCGGTATTCGACATTCACCAGATCGCCGGGTTTATAAAGTGCTATCTGTTCCTGAAGGCCCGGATACGAAAATACCGGAACACCATTGATCTTTGTAATGATGTCTCCTACATCTAATCCGGCTTTTTTTGCTGCCGATCCGGGAGTTATCCTATTCACATACACTCCTGTCTCCGGTTCTTCCCCTATTCTTTTCGATAACCTGTCTGTGATATCTTCAATCCCAACCCCCAACATGGCCCTTTGGACTTTACCATAACTTATGATGTCACCTACCATCTTTCTAACAATATTACTTGGGATAGCGAAGGAATATCCTTCGAATTTGCCACTTTTAGTGAAGATCGCAGTATTTACTCCTATCAGTTCACCGTCTTCATTGAGCAATGCTCCGCCACTATTGCCCTCATTGAATACTGCATCTGTCTGAATGAACGATTCAAGAGGAAAAGCTCCTTTCAGAAGATCTATTGCCCTGCCTTTAGCTGATACTATCCCACTGGTGACGGTAGAGCCTAAATGATAAGGGTTTCCAATAGCGATGACACCCTGCCCCGTTTGTACAGAATCACTATTGGCCATTGTCAGAAAAGGACAAGAAGCCTTATCGATCTTTAATACTGCAATATCCGTAGATTCATCAGAACCGACCAGCGTTGCAATCCATTTCTTTTTATCTGAGGTCATCACCTCATAGGTATTGCCTGAAGCAAGCACATGATGGTTGGTAACGATATACCCATCCCTGGTGATGATGACACCGGATGCTTCTGATTTTATGGAATTTCCTTCATTATTCCAGAACTCATTATCCATCCTGACTGAGATCTTCACCACTGCCGGAGTGCCGATTCGGGCAGCTTTAATAAAGTCACCATGTTCTACATTTCTTTTGCCATCAAATCGATTATTTACAAACTTACTCCATGCATTCGGTTCTGAAATGGCAACCTGATGTTGAGCAGGATTTAACCATTTTACCAAGCCTACACTACACAGGACGGATATCAGGATCAGAAAAATATCTCTTTTGTTCATATTTAAGCACTTGCAGTTCAAACCGGCATAATAATAGTTTGATATTCAGCTAATTTAATCAATAAAGTTATGCTTTTCAAACGAAATACATGTAGCTTTGTTTCACAGTTCAGACGTTTTCAGTTTTAAAATTAGTATTATATTAATCCACAACATATATGGAGATATCTTTCAGTAAATATCAAGGTGCAGGGAATGATTTCATTATGATCAATGGATTTGAAAACAAGGATTACGAGTTTTTAAATCAGGACGCAATTGAATTGCTTTGCGACCGTCGTTTTGGAATTGGAGGTGACGGCCTGATCATGATCAAACCAACCCTTAGGAATGATTTTGAAATGCTCTATTATAATGCAGACGGACTGGTGGGATCTATGTGCGGCAATGGAGGAAGATGTTCATTCAGGTTTGCCTATGATATTAAAAAAATTGGCGAACAGGC
>JAYUWT010000641.1:0-2513 GCA_043753405.1 Saprospiraceae bacterium
TTTTTAAAGCCGCAAAGGTAAAACTATTTGCGGTAAAAGGTAGATGGTTATTATATATTAATGTAATATTAAGTCTGGTAACAACAATGAAAACAAACAATTAAATGTTTATTCATTTAAACCTTTTGATTTTCTTCCAGTCCAAATTGAAAAAATAGTTATTATGAAAAAGTTAATTTTAAGAAATTTTATTGCCATTGCATTTTTTGGCTTATTATTTACATCTTGTCAAAAAGAAATCAACAATGATCCTGCTGATCAGGTATTAGAAAACAGCAGTGCTATCATAGAACACGAAATGGACCAATCAAGCAATTTTATTGATGAAGCTTACAAAACCGGTGATGTCAAAGATGATCTGACTTCTGACGAATTGGATGTACGTAACAAATGCGCTACAGTAACTCTGGACACATTAAGCAGTCCTAAAAAGATCACCATCGATTTTGGACCGACTAATTGTCTGGGCAGAGATGGCAGATATCGTCGCGGAAAAATAATTACCACTTTTGAAGGCAGATACCGAACTATCAATTCCACGCACACCACTACATTTGAAGATTATTATGTCAACGACAATCATATGGAAGGGAGCAGAACTGTAGTAAACATAGGCCCTGACCAAAATGGACATTTGGTATTTACTGTGGTAGATGAAGGTAAAGTAACTCTTACTGACGGACGTGTTTTTTCTCACAGCTCCAACAAAAACAGGACCTGGGTAGAGGGAGACAAAACACCTTCGATCTGGGATGATGTATACGAAATAACAGGTAGCAAGTCTGTTAATAATTCTGACGGTAAAGGTTTCACTGCTTTAATCATTGAACCACTTAGAAGAGCAGTGAGTTGCAGCAATATTACAAAAGGAATATTGAAGATCACTCCCATCAATCCTGAATATAAAGAAAGAATCCTCGATTATGGTGACGGAACCTGTGATGATCTGGCTACAGTCACTGTAGACGGTAAGACCAGGACCATTAAACTCAGATAATATTTATAGAGCGTTTTTATGATTGAAATCAAATAATCACTCAACAGAAAAATAAAATTAAAAATCGCAGGTCTCAATTTCGGGACCTGCGATTTTAATTTATTTGAAATCATTTATTGAAACCTGGCCCACACTGATGTATTAGAAAAAAGATTACCCAGGTATGTATTATAAAACTCTATTAAACCAACTTTAATTGAGTTGTTAATTTGTGCAAATTATTTGCATTAAACCAAATCTTTAAATTATGATTCCATGCATCAGAATTACTTTTTGCCACAAATGACACAAATTTTTCGCAAATCGTCATGATTTTACATCTGCAAGATCTGCATTCTAACCATTTCTTCTAGCAGAATTGATTGGTTAAATCAGACAGTAAACTAATTTTGTAAAATAAGTGTTTCTTTTACTATAATTTGATGGTTTAAACATTAAAAAACATTCATCGTACATGATTGGTATTCCACAAGAATTTATAAATAAACTGCCATTGAAAGGATATCTCGACATTGAAGTGGATCCAACTTTGGATCTGGTGTCTGAGATCAACAAACTGAAAAAAGAGAAAAATGCAGTGATCCTGGCACATTATTATCAGGAATCTGAAATCCAGGATGTCGCAGATTATATAGGAGATTCTTTAGGACTTTCTCAACAGGCTGCAGTGACTGATGCAGATATAATCGTGTTTGCCGGAGTTCATTTTATGGCTGAAACAGCTAAAATGCTTTCTCCAACTAAAAAAGTAGTTTTACCGGATCTTAAGGCGGGATGTTCGCTTGCCGATTCATGTCCTCCGCATCTATTCAAGATATTTAAAGAAAAACACCCGGACCACATCGTAGTATCTTATATAAATTGTACAGCAGAATTAAAGACAATGACTGATATCTGCTGCACTTCGACCAATGCGGTCGCCATCATTGAAAGTATTCCTGAAGATCAAAAAATAATCTTCGCTCCGGACAAGAACCTTGGAGCTTATCTTATTAAGAAAACAGGACGCGACATGTTACTCTGGAACGGAGCCTGTATGGTACATGAGATCTTCTCCCTTGAGAAAATAACAAGGCTTATGGAGCGACATCCTCAGGCATTGCTGATAGCACATCCTGAATGTGAGGACCATATTCTGGCCAAAGCACAATACATCGGGTCCACTACTGGTCTGTTAAATTATACGATCAATAATCCTGCGACAGAGTTTATAGTGGCTACAGAATCTGGCATCATTCATCAAATGGAATTAAAAAGTCCCGGCAAGACATTTATTCCTGCTCCCCCTGAAGCTAATTGTGCTTGCAATGAATGTCCGCATATGAAACGAAATACCCTGGAAAAGCTTTATATAAGTATGAAATATGAGTTGCCGGAGATCATATTGCCCCAATGGGTCATCGATCAGGGTGTAGCTTCAATAGATAGAATGCTGGCAGTTTCAAAAAATGCCGGTTTGATATAAAGTTTTATGTCATCCCTTTTCATCATTTAGAAACACAAAAATTAAAACGAT
>JAYUWT010000642.1:0-2512 GCA_043753405.1 Saprospiraceae bacterium
TAAGTATTTGGTTCAATTTATAGATAATCAAATTTATTTCCGGTAACAAAATTTGATTCCGGAACACTATTTACTTGAAGAATATTTATTGTTGATAATATAACTAAATAAGAAATTTCATAAGTGTATAGACACTTATTATTTATTTATTGGGTTATTATTAAATAAGTATTTTTAATATCTAAAATATATTTTATGACTGAATTAGAAGAACCGGTTAAAAGCCCGCCAACTACCATGCCGAGTGCGGGTCCTGAGACTGCAAACATGGAAGGTGCTTCTCAGGAAGCCCCTGCTTTCAATGCTACGGCCGGAGGGGATATGAATTCTATGGATGAGGAAGTAAAATAATTTTCAATTACTCCAATTTTTGAATGTACATCCATTCATTGCTTATTTCAGGCAAATCTTATCGGTATATTATTTTTTCTGCTTACCTTGGTTCAGTAACTAAAGTAGAATAAGTAACACTATATTTTATATAAATACTGAATGGATGACGCCTCCTGATGATCATGAATTAGTAGGGAACAAAACTAACGCCCGGGAACATGAAAATGAAAGGTCGACCTATCCCTTAAATGACCAGGTTTCATCTGCTTCACCTCCTCCTTTCCAATTGAAATCCTCACCTTCAGGTATGCCCGAAGATACACTCAATAAGATGTCCGGTGCATTTGGCCAGGATTTTTCTGATGTAAATATTCATTCAGATTCACAGTCAGCAGTTGATTCAGGAGCATTGGCCTATACACAAGGCCAGGATATTCACTTTGCCCCCGGTCAATATGATCCTAAAAGTGATAGTGGCCAGGAGTTGCTTGGCCATGAACTGACACATGTAGTGCAGCAGGGCCAGGGACGCGTGCAGGCGAATAATCAGGTGAATGGAATGCCTCTGAATGATGATAAAGGACTTGAAAAAGAAGCAGATGAAATGGGTGAAAAGGTCGCCCAACATAAAGGCGCATTGCTACCACCGCCGGAGCAGAACAACAATATGTCAGGTTCTAATACTGTACAGCGATCCAGTGCTATCAAGGGATCTACTATGCAGAGATGGCCGTGGTCAAGTAAACCTGCCGATCCTGTCAAAGACCCTGCTAAAGACCCGGATAAAAAGGATCTTAAAAAAGTCAAACAAGCTGGTTCTAATAAAGGCACTAATTTTGATACAACAGTTGCAATACCCGGGCCTGAACCTGCAGTTGGAACTGTAAAAGTGCAGTTGAAAATAGCACTTAATTTTCTGGATTGCACTATGGACAATTTAAAGACTCATGCTGTATTTGATGCAAGCAATCTGAAGTCGTGGGAAAAAGAAATTAAAAAAGCCAAAAAGGCTGCTCCTGATACTTTAAAATGGACGGACAAAGAAAAAGATAAATTCAAAAAAGATTATCAGACTTCAGTGACCGGTGTGTGGTCATCCGATGCCTCTAAACTATCATACAAACTAAACAATCCGGATTACGAAAAATACCACCTAAAAAATAATGTAGAGTTGATGTTTACTGACAAAGACCCTCATGAAAAGATCAACACGATCAAAATGCTACCTACTATGAACAGATTACGTTCTTACAGAGGTAGTGAGGACCTGTTTGATTCCCGGGATGTATCTGAAAAAGAAAAACGTACTGTTGCAAAAAGTTACCTTGCCGAACAAATAGGTGAATTTGAAACAGGTAAATCAGCACTAACACCTGGTGTAACAACCAAAATTGATGCATTTGCCGGTAAGGCTAAAAAAATAATGGACGCCCACAAAAAAGATACTCCTGTCCCTTCATGGAATCTTGAGGTCAGAGGAAGAGCTTCAAAGGGTGGATCTAAATCATTAAATAAAAAATTATCAAAAGAACGCGCTGCAATTGTTAATACCGAATTAACTACCAAAATTCCAGGCGTTTCCAGTTCTACATCCGGCACAGGTTTAGAGAACACTGAAAAAGATACCAAATATCAAAGAGTGGAAGTAATTCTTAGTGATTCCAATATGATCGATATAGAACAAAATGTCGCTGCTCACGAGACCGGCCACATGTTTGGACTTGGTGATGAATATTCTGACGAAACTACTGCCGGTGCATTAAAAAAATCAACAGGTGATGAAGCTGATGATACGAGCCAGGCCATACGTGATGCCGGAATGGGTGAAGCAGAAGTCGAAGAACATCGCGTCAATCAGCACAATGACAGTATCATGAATAGTGGGTCAGTAGTAAGCAGAGGTCACTATTCGTTCTTTTTAATAAAACTTAAGGAGATTGCAACTGATGAAACCTCCGGTGCCCAGGTCAATTGGGATGTTACAAAAACATAAAATGTATAAGAATGCTCGATAAAAATGATTTAGAAACACAAATGATCCGTGGACAGTTAAATACCCATGCCACATTATCTAACATCGCAGAACGCATCAATGATATTGAGGCATTTGCTTTTGGTATAAATGATGCATTAATAGAGCAGGGCATAATTTCTTCTAAAGTGCTTTACAAACAAATTG
>JAYUWT010000643.1:0-6251 GCA_043753405.1 Saprospiraceae bacterium
CATTTTAATAATTAAGTTTCCAATTATTAAAATGAAAATTTATCATTTATCATTTATCATCTATCATTTAACTCCAGATATCTATCATCATATATATAGCAGTCACAACACATAATACTCCTACCAGTTTTTTTATAAAGGTTAATTTAAGTTTGATAAGACTTATCAGTTTGTTGCCAAACAACACATAACACATTAACATGCAAAATGCACCAAGTATATTAAATGCTGCAAAAAAGAGCAATGTTACCACATCAGTCGTGATCACATTTTTCTCCATTAACAATATACCCCAGAACAACCAGAAAGGGATCTGCTGGGGATGAACTATGAAAGACCAATAACCCCTTTTAATAATATTTTTCCTTTCTGTGATGATGCCTTTTGGTCTTTCGAAGAATGCCCAAAGACCAATGATCAGCAAAAAAACTATAGCTATATATTGTGCAATTAGGATCACAAAGGGATAGATTTTTAGGAAATTTAAAAAATACAATGACCCAAAACAATATATAAATTCAAATATCAGACAAAAGATCAAAAACCTGCTAAGCTGTATCCTGGTGCCATGTTTGGCCAATTCCAGCACTGCCAGATTGATATTGGCAATCATCAGATATCCCCAGAAGCCAAGCAAAAAGCTAATTCCCATTAAGCCATGTTTACTTTATTCTTATATTCAGTTTGACGCTTCCGCACAGATAAAAATTCTTTTAAGTCCATATACTTAAACCCTCTTTTGGAATTTTCAATTCCTATATCGCACATTTTTTTAAAATGACTGAATATAACCTGCTGACCTTTTAATAAAGGATAATTTGGTTGATAAATATGCGATGGCTCTGCTCCTGCACCATTTAATTCGACGATCGATATATTATTTCCCTTTTTTAGTTCATCCAGATTACTGCATTTCAGATCATAACGACCGAAATAAAATCCTTCAATTTGTTTGCTTATGTCATCGAACACCCTTATCAAAGCTTCATCAATAATATGATTGTAATTAAGAAATAAGGCTCCCCTGCAATGGTTGCCCAGTGGTACAAGTAATTTTTTTTCACCGGCAGGCAGAATTTCCTCCAACTGCCCGTTGAACTTTTCTTCCAAAGTTTTTAACTGTAAAAGAGCTCTTGGATCCCTGATTATTAAATTTCTCAGCGTATCCTTACCGTTGCCTGTCACATGTAAAAGTACTTTGAAGGTTACAGAAGATATCACTCCTGTCATTTCAGCAGGATGGCGATAATAGAATACACTTAGTTCAATGGGGTCATCCACATATTCCTGTATTAAAAAATCCACAGGATTGCTTTCGATATATTGGATTAACTGGTCAGGATTCTCTATTTTTCTGATGCCCCAACCTCTTTCTCCTCTGTCAGGCTTGGCTATAAAGGGATAAATAATACCTGTATTCTTCAAAGCTTCAAATGTTTCTGCTTTAGTATTTTGCTCTGAAATAAAAATAGTTTCCGGAAAATACTTTGACGGGATTATTTTAAATATACTCCACTTAGATTCAAAAAACATACCGCCTGTCTCTATTCCGGGATTAGTAGTAGAAAAAAAGAAAAAGGACCGTGCTCTTGCAGCAAGGTATAAATAATAAACAGATACAGGAAAATAGACCACATACATCGGCCAGTATTCCCAGTGAAATATTCTGATCAGGAACGGACTTTTATTGATTATCCTCTTAAACATGCATATGTGATATTATCCGTAAAATACAATTGCATTATAAGATTTTTTGGGTTCGGGGGATTGAGAAAGGTTTGTGTTTCCGGATATCCAGATAATTATTAAAGCTTTTGTTCAAAAGCAAGTCTTCGTATATAAGCTCGAACCTGTTCTGATCCTTGTAAATGGAAGTAATACTTATGGATTCTACCAACTCCCTTTTAAGCAATATTGAAGGGCTATCGCTGATCTGATCTTTGTGCCATGCCACAAGTAATTCTTTTTGTTTTGAAAAAGAATATACGTGTTCATCGAAGAAAGATCTCCTAACTGACATGGTTTCAGAATCATACAATGTGGCTGAAGACCAGTTATAAGGGTTATCCTTTGACAATATCTCCTTATATTTTTTTGTTCCGTCCCATCTAAGCACTTTGACATTCATATCATCTATTATAATGAGAGAAAATGGTTCTATTTCCTCCAGATGGATCATATCAAAATATTCGATATCATCTTCTATATCCAGGAATTCAAGGGTGATCTTTCCTCTGCTTTTTTTATAACCTGATCTTTTAATATGGGGTTCAAAAGCTCCATTCATAAGGCAGGCCATTTTTCCATTTTCATTGACCCCTATCCAGGTCCCTAATGCTTCAGCATCAATGGGTGCGAGGATCTTTATCGCATTGATATCTATTATTTGAGGTTCTTTTGCAATACCTCTGAACGGGCTCTCATCCCTGTTATTGACCAGGAAATAACCATTACTAAGTGGTAGGTAACTCAGTGTGCACATTCGTCTTATGTTTTATCGTTGCATCAGCATATCCATAGTGTTTACTGATGTTCATATGTGGTTGGAGTTGCATAAAACCTATTTTCAACAAGGCCTGATGGTGGACCAGATGATCTACATTATATAAAACTTCTCTGTAATACGAAGACTTTATAACACCACGGGAATTATTTTCATTTAAGAAATCCTGGCTGACCTCTAATTCAAAATCGTAGCTTCTAACAGATGTCTTAATCTGATCCAATGCGGCACAACATTGTTCGATATTGGTTTCTAATACCAGACTTCTTTTACGATTATCATAATTAATATGTTTGGTCGATTGACTACTGATAAGGCATTGAAAATGCTCAATTACGTGACGTGTGTGCTGGCCTATGGTAGCTCCATCAAATGGTTCCAGAGAGGTTGTAAAATGAATATCTTCTATCTGAGACAAACTATCTTTTAACTGATCGATCAGTTTATATACTTTTTCAAAAATCATTTATTCAAATATTTATTTAAATAAGGAATGTCTCTTCTTTGATGAAATAATAAAAAGCAAGATCCGAAAAATACAATCAAGGCATATATAAATAATTGCCCACCATCATCCATCACCTCAATGCCAAGTGTGGTAAAATGGCTGAAAATAGCACCCAACATTACCATCATAGCCATCATAGCTCCTATCCAGGTGTAGGGTGGTATCAGGATCAATATCCCTGCGATCAACTCCATAATCCCACTTCCTATTCTGCCATGAGGCTCCATTCCTAATGTTGTAAAGATATACACAGATTCCGGTTGAGCAGTAAACTTAAAATACAACGTTTGCAATAAGATACCTGCTGTGATCAGTCGGACGATCCAGATTAAATACGTTTTATAGTTCTTCATGGATTTGGTAATAACATTTCGATTTAATTTTTGCTTTTTATGCTTGTTTAGTATTAAGAAGTTCTCGCTTTTAAAAACCACTCAACTCCTAGCCGGTAACCATCGAGTCCAAGACCGCTTATGATGCCGGCACATTGAGCGGTAAGAAACGATGTATGCCTGAAGTCCTCCCGGGCGCTGATATTAGAAATATGTATCTCAATGGCAGGGCTTTTTATGGCACTTATGGCATCGGCAATAGCGATTGATGTATGTGTATAAGCTCCTGCATTGATCAGGATGCCATCCACTATAAATCCTACCTCCTGGATATCATTGACCAGTTCTCCTTCGACATTGGACTGATAATAAGTAAATTCAACCTGAGGAAAAATTGACTGCAGTTCACACAGATAATCCTCAAAAGATACAGATCCATATACATCCACTTCTCTCACTCCCAAAAGGTTGAGATTCGGCCCGTTTATAATGGCTATATGCATATTAATTGGCCATTTCTGATAAGAAAACCAATCTCATAAGTTCTATTTCTTCCCATGTAATATCCAGGTCTTTCAGAGCTTTGGAAGCTTCTTCAACACTGTCTGTCTCTGAATTCATAAAATATTCAAAAATATCTTCTTTTACATATTCATCTATAAGATCATCCGTATAATATGACAGGTCCAGTTTCGTACCTGAAGTAACGATCATATAAAGTTCCTGATAGAACTCTTCCCGGTCAAGGTTGGTTGCCTTGGCTATATCTTCCAGCGGGATCTTTTTATCTATGGCTTGGATGATGTTGACTTTGATCTTGGACTTGTTCACTACCTGCCTTACCAGAAAGTCCATCGGACGTTCTATTTCATTGTCTTCCACATATTTGGCGATGACATTGATAAATGGCTGTCCATACCTTTCTGCTTTTCCCTTACTTACTCCGGTGATACTGGCCATATCTTCCATAGATATCGGATATTGAGTGGCCATATCTTCGAGCGAAGGATCAGTGAAGATCACGAAAGGAGGTACTTTATGTTTTTTAGATTCGTGTTTTCTTACTTCTTCCAGCAATTTGACAAGTGCCTCGTCCAAAGCTCCGGTTCCTCCACTACCATCTTCATCAGGGGTGGTATCTTCAGGAAATACCTGATTAAGAGGTATATCCACCCTGGTTGGGTTTTTCATATAATCATGCCCGAGATCGGAGATCTTCATCAGTCCATAATTGTCAATGTCTTTAAATAAAAGATTGCGCAGGAGGGCCTGCCGGAAGATCGAATTCCAGAAGTTTTCATCATAGTCTTTTCCACAGCCAAATGAATCGTATTCAGTAAATTTGTATAATTTCAGTTGTTGCGTTGGATTGCCTGTGATGAAGTCCACCAGGACCTTAATATTATAACCTTCATTAAGTTCTTTAGTGATCTCTAGTGCCAGTTGCATTTCTTCGGTAACATCTTTTAGTTCTTTCGGATGGCGACAGTTATCACACATCTTCTCACAATTGTCTGCATGAAATTCTTCACCAAAATAATGCAATAAAAACTTTCTCCTGCAAGCTGAACTTTCAGCATATGCTTCCACTTCCTGCAGTAATAATGCTCCCATTTCACGCTCAGCAACAGGTTTGTCCCTCAGAAATTTTTCCAGCCTTGTAAGATCTTTGATAGAGAAAAATGCAACGCAATTACCTTCCAGTCCATCGCGACCCGCTCTTCCGGTTTCCTGATAATAGTTTTCAATACTTTTAGGAATGTCATAGTGAATTACGAATCGCACATCAGGTTTATCGATTCCCATTCCAAATGCTATGGTGGCGCAAATCACATTGATATTTTCCATTAAAAAATCATCCTGGGTGCGTGCCCTTTGTTTAGCATCGAGCCCGGCATGATACGGTGCAGCCTTTATGCCGTTGACATTCAGAATATCAGCAAGGTCTTCTGTCGTCTTCCTGTTCTGAACATAAATGATCCCAGAGATCTTCTTGTGGGATTTTATAAATTGAAGCATACTTTTAATGGTCTGCTCTTTAGATATTTTTGGTCTTATTTCATAATACAGATTATCTCTGTTAAAGGAAGAAACAAATGTATTCTCATGTTCCATATCAAGGATCTTGACAATGTCAGATCTCACTTTTGGAGTAGCAGTAGCAGTTAGGGCTATGACCGGTATCTTGGTTCCAATGGCTTCTATCATGGTCCGGATTCTTCGATACTCGGGTCTGAAGTCATGACCCCATTCAGAAATACAATGAGCTTCATCTACCGCAACAAAAGATATATTTGAATTATGAAAATAGTCAAGGTTTTCTTCCTTGGTCAAGGTTTCAGGGGCGATATACAACAACTTTGTCTTGCCGTCATCAATATCCTGTTTGACCTGTTTGATCTGGCCTTTATTAAGTGAAGAATTAAGAAAATGAGCCACATTATCATGTGTACTGTAACCTCTTATAGAATCCACCTGATTTTTCATGAGGGCTATTAATGGAGAAATTACGATCGCGGTACCTTCCATTAAGAGCGCCGGTAATTGATAACACATGGATTTTCCGCCTCCGGTAGGCATTAGAACAAATGTATCTTTTCCGGCAAGTAAACTTTCTATGATCTCTTTCTGCTGGCCTTTAAATTTATTGAAGCCAAAATATTTATGCAACGCAACAGCTAAGTTGTCTTCTTTGACGTCCATTAGTTAATGAAAATATAAAATGAATGAATTAGAAAGATTATATTCCCTCTATTATGAATACCCAAGATAAGATATATTTATATAAAATATAAATTCTTGCTAATGAAAAGTGATCAATGCTATTTATAAAGTTGGTGAATATAATCAATTAGATGCAAATACAATTATAAATATTCAGCCTGTTTGAATATAAAATACTAACTTT
>JAYUWT010000644.1:0-17656 GCA_043753405.1 Saprospiraceae bacterium
TAATTCTTCTACTAATTTAGATTTACTCGAAGAAATGTATAATTTCCTAAATATGGATAACGAAACTGATAATGTTTACAAGCTTTCAGAAACCCAAAAGTTTGCAATCAATAAAGGCAGAGAACAAATTAAAAATGGTCAGTCGTTCACTAATGATGAAGTAAATTCTGAAATTGACAAATGGCTAAACGAAAAGTAATTTGGTCATTACAAGCTAAAAATAACCGAATCCAAATCCTCGAATATTGGATTGAACACAATAAATCCAAAGAGTATAGTAAAAAACTCAATGTACTATTCAAAGAGGCTGTAATGTTTATCTCCGAATTTCCAACTATTGGAAAATTAACCGATGACAAATTTGCCAGAATTAAAATCGTGCGGGATTTTTGGATTGTATATGAAATTTACGAAAATATGATCTTCATATTGGCAATATTTGATAGTCGTCAAAATCCTGTTAAACTAAAATACTAAGACTCTTAATATCCGTAAAGAATTCTATTTTTAGATCTCCGATCTCCGCTCCTACTCCCGAGACATTCGATTCTTTCCAGATTCTAAACTCTGACTTCTGACATCTTCCCCCGCATCCTCGGCAATGAGTAATGATCAAACAACAAACATCAAACTTCAAAACATCAAAACATCAAAACATCAAACATCAAACATCAAACTCATTATGCCAAGACCAAGAATAAAAATTTGTTGCATAAGCAGTATTGACGAAGCAAAAATAGCCATAAAACACGGTGCTTCTGCTTTGGGATTGGTGGGACATATGCCAAGCGGTCCTGGTGTGATCGGAGATGAACTCATATACCGGATTGCCAGGACGGTTCCACCACCAATTTCAACATTCCTGCTGACAAGCGAGACTAAATCGCAAGACATAATTTCGCATTATAAACGGGTTTACACCACGACAATTCAAATTGTGGACGAATTAGAAAGACGGGAATATGAATTGATTCGTAAGGAATTGCCCTATGTGAAATTGGTACAGGTAATTCACGTGATTGATGACAATTCGGTAAAAGAAGCCCTCGAAATTTCAAAATACGTCGACGCAATATTATTGGACAGTGGAAACCCGAATTTATCGGTTAAAGAGTTGGGCGGAACAGGACGGACACATAATTGGGAATTGAGCAGAGAAATCAGAAAGTCAATCCCATTACCTTTATTCCTTGCAGGTGGACTAAATAAAGAGAATGTAAGACAAGCCATAGAAATGGTTCAACCTTTTGGACTTGATCTTTGCAGCAGTGTCCGGACTGACGGAAAACTTGACCCACAAAAACTGAAAGACTTTTTCAATGTTATTGACAAATAAAACATACAAAAACAGTAACATTAATGATCCTTTCATTTAAAATACAAAAAGATATAAACCTTGTTTTTGACTATCTAACCAATAGTAATTAGTAATCGGTGATAGGTGATAAGTGATAATCCGTAATTATTTTATTAAGGATATTATTCCGTGTTCATTTTAGAAATTATCTAGTATCTAGTATCTAGTATCTAGTATCTATTATCTAGAGTCTAGTACCTGTCTATGATTTCTGCCTTCTGACATCTGATTTCTTAGAAGATATAATTATATTTCAAATACAGTTGCTCTGTAAAGCTTACTTTTTTGCCCAAGCCTCTGACACCACCTTCCGCATTACGATCTGTGATCTGAACCGGAATATCGTCATCATAAAATAATCTTGTATTCAATGAGATCGAAAGTCCTTTCCATAAAGTATAAGCAGATTCTGTAGTCCAGTCAACATCTATGTTCTGAGGATTTTTGAGATAATTACTGAATAAAGTTAATCCTGATTTGAAAGTAAATTTATCATTGAGAAATTTGTTTACATATTGGGCATTGAATGTCGCACCCAGCTGAAACAATAATTGCTTATAATCATTGGGTCCGTTCCATTCTGTCCCGTGAATATTTACACCGCCGAATGGGTTACCATCACCATCTCTCGCAGGGATGGCGGCAATATCTTTGTCTGCAACCACAACTATCTTTATTGATGCAGGTGATATAAACAGTGATAAATGGCTGTCAGGTTTATAATCTATGCCGGGTGAAAAAGTAATCCTGGCCGGGGATAAAAATTTGGCGATTGGCCCCTGATCTTTACCGGACAGGTCCCGCAGGTAATTTCCTTTGATCGGTTCGATCAATGATGTATCAGAATAGGTCGGTGTGATCTGGCTTAAAAAAGTTAATAATATTGAATAATAGAATTTACTATCATTACTTATTTTGTATCCAAGTTTAGATCCGAATCGCAATTCATCAATACTTTTTTGAAAAGGTACTTTCTCCCCCGGGGCTAAAGTAGATATCCCACTTCCTAATTTTTGAACACCTAATAACAGATCGGCACTATTATCCCATGCCCGTCTGCCATTTTTATAATTGGCAAATAAACTCCCTATGCCCCCAATTATGATCCTGTTCTCCCCTGCTCCTACTTTTGGATTGATCTGCAATAATTGTCCAAAATCAAATCCAAGGCCTGTACCAATAACCCATCCTATTGTGTCTTTTGCTGCCAATTCTTGCCTCAGCTCCTTAATTCTTGCTTCACTTTGTGCATTAAGGCAATATACAATTAATATAAAAACAGGAATTAAAAACCACTTTTTCATTTCAATTTTATTTAAAGGATCTGATTAAAATAATTATTCTGCAATATAAGATTCCAAATAAAATTCGATGTAAATTAATTTAAAAATTAAATTCTTAATGATCTATGATCTGTTCAATTATTCCAAAATAAGGCATCATTTTATTTAAATTTGCAGTCTTATAAACTTTAATTTTCTTCGACATGCTAAACAGATACATTTGTTACCTGGCCTTCTTCTGTCTTTTGATCAATACAGATCTTGCTGCTCAGGAAGAAAGTGATAATACAATAATACGTGCCTTGCATGAAAATGCAGTTACGGATAGTAAAGCTTATGAATGGTTGGAATATTTGTGTTTAAATATCGGACACAGGTTGAGCGGATCACCGCAACTTGTTGCCGCTACCTATTACACCAAAACTACAATGGAAGGCCTTGGGCTGGACAGGGTTTGGTTACAGCCATGCCAGATGCCTCATTGGGTACGCGGTGAAAAAGAGGAATGCAGGGTCTTAAATTCGACCTTAGGAAGTTTTGACTTGAATGTTCTTGCCTTAGGTAATACTACAGGAACCGGTCCAAAGGGTGTGAAAGCAGAAGTACTGGTAGTGATGGGTCTTGAAGAATTAGAAAAATTGAAAGATAAAGATGTAAAGGGTAAAATAGTATTCTTTAACAGGCCATTTCAGGAAAGTGCTTTGAATACTTTCATAGCATACAGTAATACCGTGGATCAGAGAAGCAGGGGGCCTCAACTTGCTGCAAAAAAAGGTGCTGTAGCCGCGTTGGTCAGAAGTGTTACAGCCAATCCTGATGATGAACCACATACAGGATCAACTTTTTTCGAACCGGGTGCCAGTCAAATCCCGTGTTATGCCTTAGGCACAAAATCTTCGGACCTCCTGGCACAACTCGCTGAAAGCGGAAAGGTCGAAGTATTTTGCAGATCCAATTCCAGAATGCTGACACCTGTCGAAGGATTTAATGTGATCGGCGAGATCACCGGTTCTAAATATCCGGATGAAATCATCATTGTTGGCGGTCATCTGGATAGCTGGGATGTCGGTCATGGAGCTCATGATGATGGAGCCGGTTGTGTTCAGGCCATGGAAGTGTTAAGATTGCTCAAATCCGTCAATTATAAGCCGCAAAGGACCATCAGGGCCATCATGTATACAAATGAAGAAAACGGGTTTGCAGGAGGCAAAGCGTATAAAGCTTATGCCGACCAGGTAAAGGAAAAGCAACTAATGGCGATAGAATCTGACGCAGGTGGCCACAGTCCTATGGGATTCTTTTATGAAGCAGATGCCGGTGTTAGCCCTGTTTACAATTCCACACTAACCTTTTGGAAAAAAGTATTGGAACCTTATGGATATCAATTCATCCCGGGAGGATCAGGTGCAGATATTGGCACTTTAAAACCAAATAAAACCTTTTTACTGGGCCTAATGCCTGATAGCCAACGTTATTTTGATTATCACCACTCAAGTAATGATACTTTTGATAAGGTCAATAGAAGAGAGCTGGAACTGGGTGCAGCTGCCATGGCAAGTATCGTATATCTGGCAGATAAATATGAACTCAAGAATTAAACATTAATCAATAAAAACATAAAGGTGGATACGATAACAATCCATGGTAAAGAGTTTAATAAATTCCTGGGTGAAACTGAGATCTCAAAAAGGGTCAAAGAAATCGCCAAGGAATTGGAAATTAAATATTCCGGAGAAATCCCCGTTTTTTTAATCATACTGAGTGGTGCCTCATTTTTTGCAATTGATCTTATCAAAAACTTTGACTTTCCTTGTCAGACTGCCTTCATGCAACTGTCATCCTATGCAGGGACAGCTTCAACTATGGAAGTAAAAACCTTGTCTGAACCTAATGTCGAGTTCGCCGGGAGGAGAATAATTATACTTGAAGATATCATAGATACCGGACTGACGATGAACTATTTAATAGATAAACTTAAGAATCAAAATCCTGCATCTATTGAGGTGGTAACATTGCTTGACAAGCCTTCCAGAAGGATCAGTCCCGTAGATATCGGTATCACAGGTTTTGTAATTCCGGATCTGTTTGTAGTAGGCTATGGTTTGGATTATAATGAGCTCGGGAGGAATTATAGCAGTATTTATGCGGAAAATTAGAAAGAAGAAAGACAAAGTCAGAAATCAGAAGTCAGTTAGGATGACATTTCGTTGTTTATGCACAATTATCACTGAACTTATGAACTAAGACTATTCACTTAGTTTTTCAAAAAAACCGGTATCATAATTTTTTTTAACGTCATTCCATGGGAAGTATTTACCATTCATTGCAATATAAATACCGGGTGAAAGCACCTGTACAAATGCAAGAGCAGCACCCAGATTAAAAAATCCATCGCTTGAATTACCAAAGGCATAAGGTATCATAGCGCCTGTGATCACAATAGTCTTATCAGCAACTCCACCTTCCGCAAGGGCTTTGGCTGTGGAAACCATGCGGTCAGTACCGTGGGTTATCAGGATTTTATTAGCTAATGCTTTTTTACATTGATATACGATGATGTTTCTGTCAGCTTCAGTCATCTCCAGACTATCCACCATCATAATTGTTTTAATATCAATGTTAAGACTACTCCTTCCTCTTTCAAACATTTCATTGAGATGGGTATCCTTAAAATACAATTGACCGTCGATGAAATTATATTCTTTATCAAATGTACCGCCGGTAACAAAAACCTGAATCATGGTGCTAATTATTTCCCGTAAATATAAAAATCTTGTATAAGAAATCGTTAATTAGTAAAGTTGAAATTAGGAAATTTTCGGGAGAAAGCCTCCCCGCAAAAGCATCTACTCGTGCCTCATAGATGTTTTGACTCCACTTTGTCCTTCATTATTCAGGACTTCGTTCCATTTCACTTCCTTGAAAAGGTCAATTCACTGACCTTTTCTGCGTCGTTCACCCTCAAGAGGGGGAAATGCTCCATTTTAAGACTTTTGCCATCTGAAGACTGACTTCTGATATCTGTTATCTGATATCTGACTTCTGAAATCTGACGTCTTTTACGCAAGTAAGTTACACCCTCTTATTTCCCTATTGTCAATCCTGCCCAGGATCTCAAAAGACCCATTTCCCTGATCTACAGCCATATCCTCCGTTTCTATAAAACAACATGTATCAATATTTGCGAGGTCTATTATGTTAAGGGCACCTGGTTTTTCTTTTTTTTGGAACTGAAAGGGATCGTTCAATTCATTGACTCTTATATGCAGCGTTTTGGATTCTTTGAAAAATCCGTTATGATCGGTATAAGCTTGTGATAGAAGTTCAGTCATTCCATATTCGGAATAGATATATTTTGGTGAAAATGAAAGATCCAAAATCTTATGTAGCTCTATGCGGGGTATTTCAGGTCCTTTTCCTTTCATACCTCCTGTCTCTATGATCGTCACATTGGACCATTGGTGATCACCTATTATTTCCAGGCAATTCATAAAGCCGTATGGTATGCCAAACAATATGATCTCATCGTCTTTACAATCTGATATTACTTTTGCCAGAGCTTCATAATTATTCAGGTAAAAGCCATTTTGAGAATGCCCGCTGATATTCATTAAATGTTTTACCATATGGACCAGGCTGCTATCTTCCCGCTCCAGATATCCCGGAAGAAGGGCCAAAATCACTTTATTATGACAAGAATTAAAATGGTTTTCGAATATTAATTGACTAACTGCTTCATACCATGCCATATCCCTGATATGATGGGCACTCCTCCCCTTTCCGGTAGTAGAACTACTATGAAAGATCGTTTGGCTTTCCCAGTTTCCGGTTTTGATTGTAAAGTTTTTAAAAGATGTGATGGGCAAATGGGGTATTTGATCTAAACCGGGGTTTTTTAAATCAAATTTCAATAACTTAAGATATTCCTTATAAACAGGATTCTGTTTTGACTGCCAGTCGAACATCGTAAGAGCAACGTTAGTAAAATCAAAATCCAAACCACCTAATAAGTGGTTTTTAAAAATAATTATATCTTGAGGTAATTCTTTATCCGGCATAAAATCGATCACAGTATCGTTATTATCAGGTACAAAGATGTATATTTAACATCTAATGATGATATAATTTTATTACTAACAAAGTATATGAAGAATATTGTACTACTGCTTTTCTTAATGCCCATACTCTATTCAGGATGTCTGAAAGCACCTGAATATCCAATAGAACCTATTATAAATCTTATAGGTATTTCATCAGATGTCATGAAGCAGGATAATTTTAATAGTGACAGCATTGTTATAGTTTTTGGGTTTACGGATGGAGATGGTGATCTGGGTGATAATGATTCAGTCAACATATTCCTGATTGATGAGCGTATTGGCATTTCAGCCGGTACATTTAAAATCCCACTGCTATCTCAAAGTGCCGGAGCAAAAGGCATTTCAGGTGAAATAGCGGTGAGGGTGTATAGCACATGTTGTTTATTTCCTAATGGCCAGCCCCCATGTACTACTTCTACTGAATTTCCCGTGGATTCTCTGGTATACAGTATTTATATCGAAGACAGGGCAGATCATAAGAGCAATGTCATCTTTACACCGCCCATCAAACTATTATGCCAATAACTGCTTCAGAATTGATCATCAATGAAGACGGCAGCATATATCATCTGGGATTAAGGCCGGAAGATGTGGCCCCTACCATCATCACAGTAGGAGATCCGGATCGGGTCGAAATGATCAGCAATTTTTTTGATCATGTAGAAGTCAAAGTAAATAAACGTGAATTTGTAAGCCATACCGGAAGTTTGGACGGTAAACGGATCACTGTGATTTCTACAGGTATTGGCACTGACAATGTAGATATCGTCCTGAATGAATTGGATGCTTTGGTCAATGTCAACTTTCAAACCCGGGAAATTAAAGATGATCATATTACTCTTGACATAATCAGGATCGGAACTTCAGGCACTTTGAGGTCAGAAATTCAAATGGACGAAATTATATTGTCTCGTGGAGCAATTGGCTTAGATGGTTTAATGCACTTTTATGAAAGAATCCCTGACAATATTGAAGTTTCGTTATTGGATTGGGAAATTTTCTGGCCGATAAAACCTTATTTTTATTGGGGAAGTGAACTTTTGCTCACCAGATTCAATCAATTAGGATTAAAAGGCATCACTATTACAAACACCGGATTTTATGGACCTCAAAGCCGAAAGATCAGATTAGATCCAATAATGACGAACTTTTTTGATAAGCTTGAGAATCATACTATAGAAGGATGTAAGATCACTAATCTTGAAATGGAAACCGCCGGGCTTTATGGACTTTCACACATTTTAGGCCATCAATGCATCTCTATCAATGCCATATTGGCAAACAGGGCGCTTTGCTTGTTCAGCAAGGACCCGGCTAAAACCGTCAGATCAACAATTGAGTCAGTCCTGCAATTGATCTAAATACAAATCTATTAAAACAGGATCTCTTATCTCTTTCCCTTAAAAATTATCATTTCAGCGTATTATGAGAAAATTATCTACCTTCGCGACGATCTAACAGTGAGTAAATACGCATGATTGTACTAGGTAAAAAACCTCTTTCCATAATAGAATTTGAACAAATCGTTCTTCATAATGCGCAAATAAGCCTGGATGAAAACGCTTTGTCCAAATGTATAAGTAATCATGAATTTTTAAAAGAATTTTCGGAGAATAAGATCATTTATGGCATTAATACAGGTTTTGGGCCAATGGCTCAATATAGAATAGACGACAGCCAACGAAAAGACCTTCAATTAAACCTCATCAGATCTCACAGTTGCGGATCAGGCAATTTACTTCCTGATTCATTGGTAAGAGGAATATTACTTTCAAGGCTCAATACTTTGTTATTGGGTTATAGTGGTGTGCATGAATCAGTACTGACACAATTAACCGGTTTCATCAATATTGGAATTAATCCAAATATTCGTGAACATGGTAGTGTCGGAGCAAGCGGTGATTTGGTCCAACTGGCGCAGGTAGCCCTAACTATGATAGGAGAAGGAAAATCTACCTTTGAAGGCAAGTTGGAAGAAACGAAAGATCTTTTTTTAAAGCATGGCCTGGAACCAATCTCCGTAGTAGCCAGAGAAGGTCTCGCCATCATCAACGGGACGGCTGCTATGACTGGAATAGGTCTTGTCAATATCATCAGGGCAAAACAATTGGCAAGGCTGGCTGTAATGGCTTCCTGCCTTATTAATGAAGTGGTCAGTTCATTTGATGATCATTTTGCCCAACCGCTCAATGAAGTTAAAAAACATAAAGGACAAAGAGCAGTAGCAGCCATGATGCGGGACCTCCTAACCGGCAGTCATTGTATCCGTCAACGAGACAGTATTTATTACAATAACATACCTGATCATTCTGTATTTACTGATAAGGTCCAGGAGTATTACTCTTTAAGATGCGTGCCTCAGATCCTTGGACCCGTAATGGATACACTCGATTATGCAGAACAAATACTGATCGATGAATCAAATTCTGTCAATGACAACCCCATCATTTCTGAAGAACATAAATATGTATTTCACGGTGGTAATTTCCATGGAGATTATGTTTCTCTGGAGATGGACAAGGTGAAAATCGCTGTCACGCGACTTTGTATGTTGATGGAGAGACAACTGAATTTCCTGCTCAATGACCATTTAAATCAAAAATTGCCTCCATTTGTAAATTTAGGCAAACTCGGTTTTAATTTTGGGCTTCAGGGAGCACAATTCACTGCAACATCAACTACAGCTGAGAATCAAACCTTGTCATATCCTATGTACCTTCATAGCATCTCCTGCAATAAAGACAATCAGGACATAGTGAGTATGGGTTGTAATTCTGCATTATTAACGCGGAAAGTGATCGATAATTCGTTTGAAGTGATCGCAATACATCTAATGGCCATAGTAACATCGATTGAATACCTTAAAATTCATAATCATCTTGCACCAGCCACACAAGCTTTTTACAGAACTATCAAAGAGTTTATTCCGCCTGTGATAGAGGATCTGCCACTTTCAGATAAGATCAATAGCGCTGCAAGGCATCTAAAAGATTTTAATTTTTAAGAAAATCCTGTAGTAAAAAACTTTAATTTATGGTTCAGAATAATGGAAAATATGCTTTCATAACAGGAGGCAGCAGAGGAATTGGCAGAGCAATTAGCGTTAAATTAGCTGAGGAAGGATACAATATCATTATTAATTATAAATCAAATGATGAAGCGGCAAATTTATTATTGTCAGAGTTAAAAATCTCCGGAGGAGATCACCATTTATTGAAGTATGACGTTGGCAATCAGAATGATACAACACTTACATTAAATGAGTGGTTGAACGTTAATGCTGAGAAAGAGATCCATATTCTTGTAAATAATTCAGGCATTCGAAAGGACAATCTGATGATCTTTATGCCTGACGAAGATTGGAATGATGTAATAAACACTAATCTGAACTCATTTTTTTATACAACTAAGATCATTTCAGCAGCCATGATTAAGAGGCGCCGTGGCAGAATCATAAACATTGTGTCATTATCAGGGCTAAAAGGGATGCCGGGACAAACTAATTATTCTGCTTCCAAAGCAGGAGTCATAGGAGCTACAAAAGCTCTGGCTCAGGAACTTGCCAAGAGAAATATTACCGTCAATGCTATTGCACCGGGATTTATCAAAACTGATATGACTGAAGGTCTGAATGAAGCAGAACTTAGTGCCATGGTCCCAATGAACCGGTTTGGAAAACCTGAAGAAGTTGCTGACCTGGTTAGCTTTCTTGCAAGCGATAAAGCTTCCTATATCACCGGACAGGTCATCTCGATCAATGGAGGGCTTTATTGATCAGATATTAGACTCTAGATACTAGATACTAGATACTAGATACTTAACGGAGCTTGAAAGATGAAAGATGAAAAGATACTGCATATCATGAATAACTCTTTTCCTATCCAAAATCAAAGACCCTAAGGGTGGTGATATTATTCCATTATATTAAAATATTAATAACCTAATAGGGAAGCCATTTCCTGTTGAATTAGTAGTGTTTCTTTTCGAATAATATTTTGAAAATCTGTTGTAATATCAGCATAAATGATCTTCCGGCTGTAATTGGCGAGAATACCGACACTTTCAGATGAAAGATACGGTTTGATATCCTTCAGTTGGCCGCCCTGGGCTCCAAAGCCCGGAACAAGAAAAAAATGGTGCGGTGCAACTTCTCTAATGGCTTTAAATTCATCGAGATTGTTGGCACCCACTACAAACATTGTATTGTTTAAATTTCCCCATGAAAGACACTTTTGAAGCACTTCCATATATAAAGGGTTTCCGTCTTCATTCAATATCAAAGTCTGAAAATCATTGCTTCCTTTATTGGAAGTTTTTACAAGAATAATGGACCATTTACCCTCATATAGCAAATAAGGGGCTATTGAATCAAAGCCCATATAAGGCGAGAGCGTGATGGCATCCACATTCAAAGTTTTGAAAAATGCTTCAGCATACTTTTCAGCAGTATTGCCGAGATCTCCCCGTTTAGCATCTGCTATCGTCAGGATATCCTTGGGAATATAATCAATGGTTTTTTGCAAAGATTCCCATCCTTTGCTGCCAAGACATTCAAAAAAAGCCGTATTGGGTTTATAAGCTACACAAAGATCATGAGTAGCATCTATGACTTGCCGGCAGAATTCATAGATTGGATCTTCTAGTTGCAGTAAATGTTGTGGAATTTTTTTGAGATCCGGATCCAGGCCAATACACAAAAAAGACTTTTTCTTATGGATTTGACCGGTTAGCTCTGTTTGATTCATTAGAATGCAAAGAATTATAGGAAGAAGTAATTAGAATGTATCAGATTCAGGCAGGTCGCGGACCCTGAACCTCAATTCCGGTAATCTCCGGAACCATTTGTTTAAGTACCTGATCGATACCACCTTTCAAAGTCATTGCTGACATGTTACACGCACGGCAGTTACCCAACCATTCGACGATCAACTTATTGTCAGATGTTATATCAATAACCTCTATATCTCCTCCATCCACCTGCAAATGAGGGCGGATTTCATTCAAGGCCAATTCTACACGTTCTAGTAATGAATTCATTTGATATTATTAAGATTTTACTTCCACGATCTTTGATCTGCCTTGACTTGAAAGCACTTTATTAAGCTGCAATATAAGGTTTTTTCCTATATCTTCAAAAACCTTTTGCTCACCTTGCTCTGAGGAAAGTGAAAATGAAGTTCCGGAATCTCCGGCTTCACGCAATGACATTGTAATAGGAACCTGGCCAAGAAGCATTGATCCACTCATCCGGACCAACTTTTCACCTCCACCTTCACCAAAAATAAAATATTTACTATCAGGAAGTTCATGAGGGGTGAACCATGACATATTTTCAATTATTCCCAATATACTAACATTGATCTGTTCCATTCTGAACATATTCAGGGCTCTCACAGCATCCGCAATTGCAACATCCTGGGGTGTTGTGACTATGATAACACCTGAGAGTGGAACCGTTTGTACCAAAGTAAGTTGTACATCACCTGTGCCGGGAGGAAGATCAACTATCAGAAAATCCAGGGCATCCCATACAGTATCTTCAATAAATTGTTTTATAATCCCTGCGAGGCGTGGACCTCTCAGTACAACTGCCTGATCCGGCTCTACGATCAATCCAATAGATATGGCCTGTACTCCATTGACCTCAATCGGCATTAATTTTGGTTTGCCATAGACATTAGTAATTTGAGGTCGTTCACCTTTAATACCAAGCATAGTTGGGATAGATGGACCATATATATCAGCATCCAGAATACCTACTTTATAACCCATTCTGTTTAGAGCAAATGCTAAATTGACAGAAATAGTTGATTTTCCAACACCTCCTTTACCTGAAGCTACGGCGATGATATTTTGGATATGTGGCAATGGACTTGGCTTTTCATCGATCCTTTCGTCTTTGGTCACCATGTGTAAGTTGACATTCAGTTCTGGATATTCTGCCTGGATCCCGAATACTATTGCCTGATGTAAATTAGCTTTATCGGTGGAATCCAGATTATTGGCATAGATCATCAGATTCAACTCAAGGCCTTCTAAAAAAAGGTCCTTGACTAAACCGGCAGCGACTATGTTCTGACCCGTTTTTGGATCTTTTATAAATGTCAATAACTGCTTAATTTCTGAAATATCTATATCCATTTCCAAGAAACATTGAAACAAAAATAAAGTTGTTCTAAAATTCCGTATGTTATCAAGTCCATCCAGATATTATTGGAATCCAGTCAATTCATTGTACATTTGCGGCGAATAATGCAAATACATTCTGACCTGGTTACATTACCACACTTCAATAATGCTGTGGTTACTATAGGATCCTTTGATGGTGTTCATCTGGGACACAAGACTCTTTTATCTCAATTGAAAAGTATAACATCCAGGTACCATGGAGAATCTGTAGTAATTACCTTTGATCCCCACCCACGTTTACTTCTGGAGGAGAATCCCAAAGGATTTGCTTTATTGACCAATTTACAGGAGAAAATAACACTTATAGAAGCCTTAGGTGTAGATCATCTGGTGATCGTCCCATTTACACATGATTTTTCTCAACAAAGTGCGTCATCTTACCTTAAAGATTTTATTGTCAGATATTTCAATCCTTCGGCAATTGTGGTCGGTTATGATCATCGTTATGGTGCCGGAAGGACCGGTGATCTGGATCTGATGATAAAAGAATTAAGTGATTTTAACATAGAGATTGTTGAAATTGATCCGCTACTGATTGAGCAGATTGCAATCAGTTCTTCCGCCATCAGGAGGGCATTAAATGCCGGATACATCTCAATTGTCAATGAACAGCTTGGATATAATTATTTTATAAGAGGAATAGTGGTAGAGGGAGATAAAATAGGCAGGACCCTAGGATTCCCTACTGCCAATTTAGCTCTCAAAGATCCTTTTAAAGCCTTACCTGCAGATGGTGTTTATGCCGCTCAAGTACACCTGGGAAACAAGACCTTTCAGGGAATGGCTTATATAGGTCCCAGGCCGGTATTAGGTTCTGACCTCGCCCGAGTCATCGAGGTCAACCTCTTTGATTTTGATGGAAATCTTTACAATAAGGAGATAGATCTACAATTGAATAGTTATATCCGTGCAGATCTGGATCTTAATAATCTGGATGAATTAAAAAACCAGCTTTCAGAAGATAAAATGAATGTTAAAAGTTTTTTTGAAGAAACAGAAAATAAAAAACTTCAATCAACTGCTGTTATCGTATTGAATTATAATGGATTACATCATCTCAAAGCATATCTTCCTGATCTGTTAAAATATTCAGAAGGAGGTGAAATTATTGTTGCCGACAATGGTTCTACTGATGAATCCATCAACTATCTGAAGTCAAATCATCCAGACATAAAACTGATATTACTGGATCAAAATTATGGTTTTGCCAAAGGATATAATCAAGCTATCCTTCAATTAGATCATGAGAATATCCTGCTTCTCAACTCTGATGTAAGGGTAACAGAAGGTTGGCTCACGCCTTTACTTGAAAAATTGAATTCAGCAAAGGAAATAGCAATTGTCCAGCCAAAGATCCTTAATGAAAAAGATCGTACTGGCTTTGATTATGCAGGAGCTTCAGGTGGTTGGATTGACAAATTAGGTTATCCATTCTGTCGTGGCCGGATATTTGAAACGCTCGAGAAAGACGAAAATCAATATAATGATGCACAACAGGTTTTCTGGGCTAGTGGTGCCGCTTTACTTATCAAAAGGTCAATTTTTCAAAACCTGGGAGGATTAGATGACCACTTTTTTGCCCACATGGAAGAAATAGATCTTGCATGGAGAGTAAAAAATTGTGGCTATGAAGTTTGGGTTGAGCCTCGTTCTTATGTCTATCATCTGGGAGGTGGCACACTTGATTCGTTATCTTCTAGAAAAACTTACCTCAACTTTAGGAACAGCCTCTTTGTCCTGATTAAAAATGAATATCAAAATACCTTTATAAAAGTTTTTAGCAGGTTATTTCTGGATGGAATTGCAGGGACCAGGTTTTTGCTTCAAGGAAAATTTTCCTACGTATGGGCAATTCTGAAAGCTCATTTTCATTTTTATTTAAAATTAAGTTATTATTTTCGATCCAGACATGAAATTATGTCCATCATCAAAAAGCATCAGATCAATGTTCCAAATATGTCAGGTAAGCTTGATAAAGTGTTGGTCTTTCAATATTTCATCCAAAAAAGAAGGACCTTTTACTCACTTTTCACTAATACACGCGATCAATGAAATTAGATATCATATATGAGGATGACAGCATCGTTGTGGTCAATAAACCCTCGGGCCTTTTAACTATTCCTGACAGATATAATCCGGAAAAACCTAATCTGGCTAATTATCTTATAAAGAAATACGGAAGTATTTTTACCGTGCACAGATTGGATCGGGAAACTTCAGGAATCATCTGTTTCGCCCGCAATGCAGAATCTCATCTGGCTCTCAGCCAGGCATTTCAATTGCGTACAGTAAAGAAAAAATATCTTACCATTGTAAATGGCAATTTACCAAATGAAGAAGGAATAATCGAAACAGGTCTTGCCCTGGATCCGGCTAATCCCGGAAAAATGAAGGTTATGAAAGGTGGTAAAAAATCAACCACCCAATATAAAGTATTGGAAAGATTCAAAGCATGCAACTATGTCGAAGTTTCAATAATGACAGGGAGGATGCATCAGATCAGGGTTCATTTCAAATCTATCGGGCACCCGTGTTATGTTGATAAATTGTACGGTAAAAATGAAGCCATTTATATCAGGGATATTAAACAAAGAAATCTCAATGTTTCCAAAAGACCGGAAGAAATTGACCTGCCTTTAATAAGCCGTACTACACTGCACGCATCTCAACTCGAAATCATTCATCCTGTGTCCAATAAAGAAATGACCTTTGAGGCCGTCCTGCCTAAGGATATGAAGGCATTGCTGAATCAACTTAGAAAATGGGCTTAGTTAGTTGAAAGTGGAGAGTTGAAAGTGGAGAGTGTGGGCGGAGATGAAACAGTCTTACGAAGATTTTAAAAGCTAATGGCTTATGGCTAATAGCTAATGGCTCTGTTGTGGAAAAGAGATAATTACGCTCTTAAATAATTGACAAGGGACAATGGACAGTGTGAATGGAGATGAAACAGTCTTACGAAGATTTTAAAAGCTAATGGCTTATGGCTAATAGCTCTGTTGTGGAAACGACATAACTTTTGTTATTAAATAATTGGCAATGGAATTGAAGAAGTGAAAAAAAAATAACAACTAACAATTAACAATTAATAATTAAAGAGGGATATTCCCATGTTTTCTTCTTGGTTTGGGACTTGTCTTATTTTCAAGCATTTTAAATCCGGTGATCAGTTTTTTTCTGGTAAAAGCAGGCTCAATTACCTCGTCAATAAACCCACGGGCTGCTGCTTTGTAAGGATTGCTGAAGCTTTCCGCATATTCAATTTCCTTTTCTTTTGCTTTTGCCACAGAGTCAGATGCATCTGTAATTTCCCTTTTAAAGATGATCTCACTCGCACCCTTCGCTCCCATTACAGCGATCTCAGCACTTGGCCAGGCATAATTAAGGTCAGCACCGATATGTTTTGAATTCATAACGTCATATGCTCCACCATAAGCCTTCCGTGTTATCACTGTAATACGTGGCACCACAGCATCACTAAATGCGTATAGTAACTTAGCACCATTGGTAATGATGCCATTCCACTCCTGATCTGTTCCCGGCAGGAAACCCGGTACATCTACAAGTACTAACAATGGTATATTAAAGCAATCACAAAATCTGACAAACCGGGCCGCCTTTTTAGAACTATTGACATCCAGTACTCCTGCTAGTGCAATTGGTTGATTTGCCACGATTCCCAAAGATTTTCCTGCAAGCCTTGCAAAGCCAACCAGAATATTTTCAGCAAATTCCTTATGTATTTCATAAAAACTATCCTCATCGACAAGCTCCGTGATGATATCTTTCATATCATATGGCTTATTGGAATCTGAAGGGATCAATGTATTAAGTGCAGGCCTGAGTTCATCTACGGCACTATATGGCGCATCAAAAGGCATGTCCACACTATTCTGAGGCATGTAGCTCAGCAGTCTTTTAAGTTGCATGAGACAATCTACATCATCTACTGCTGTCAAATGTGTAACCCCTGACCTGGAAGCATGGCTTTGAGCTCCACCCAATTCTTCCGAAGTTACATCTTCATTGGTAACAGTTTTTACCACATTAGGACCTGTTACGAACATATAAGATGTATGTTCCACCATGATGATAAAGTCGGTAATTGCCGGGCTATAAACCGCTCCTCCGGCGCATGGGCCCATGATTGCACTCAATTGGGGAACTACTCCACTCGCCAATGTATTTCTGTAAAAAATGTCGGCATAACCGCCAAGTGAATTCACTCCTTCCTGGATCCTTGCACCTCCTGAATCATTTAAACCTATGATGGGTGCACCATTTCTGACTGCATGATCCATGATCTTACAGATCTTTTCAGCATGAGTTTCTGAAAGTGAACCCCCGAAAACCGTGAAATCCTGTGAATAAACATAGACCAGTCTGCCATCTATCCTTCCATATCCCGTGATGACACCATCCCCCGGATAGATCTCTTTATCCAGGCCAAATTCGGTGGAACGATGTTCAACCAACTGTCCCATTTCTTCAAAAGAATCAACATCCATGAGAATTTCAATTCGTTCGCGAGCAGTTAGTTTGCCTTTTTAGTGTTGGCTGTCTATGCGGGTTTTACCACCACCGACAAGTGCTTTATCAATCTTATCCTTTAATAATTCTAATTTTTGCTTCATTCAAAATTATAAATAACTTTATTTTAATCGAAATCTCTGTATTTTTTTATTAATAAAAAATGTAAATTTATCAAAAGCTAACTTTAATTAAATCTT
>JAYUWT010000645.1:0-2501 GCA_043753405.1 Saprospiraceae bacterium
AACTACAAATAGTATTTTAGAAAACCAAAAGATCCTGGAAAAAAAACGTGACCTGAATGTCCAGCGTATTTCGTTCATCAAAAGCAGATCTGAGCAATCCACTGCCGAATATCATAAATTGCAGGAAAATATCGCAGATCTAAATGGTCGGCAGAAAGCCCTGATTAACCAAATTCCTTCCATAGAAATTGAGTTGGAATTAGTAAAAAAAGATCAGGCTGTACAAGAAGATTTATTTTTGAAACTGAAAAATGAAATTAATGATATAGAATCCGGGATGGAACCTATTTTGACCTTATTTGATGGGCAAAGTAAAAAGTTGGTAGAAATAGAAAAGCAAATTGCTATAGCCAATTCACAGCTTTTAACTATCCATAATAATACAGACAAGAATAAGGTACAAGAGGAGGACATAAGGGCAGATCTCATGATATTGAATGGACAAGTATCTGAGATCGAAATAAGGCGGCATCATGTATTAAAAGAGATCAAAGTAATCACAGATGTCATAGATGAACAGAATATTATTTTGATCCAAAAAAAGCTTGACTTAGAGCAACTGGTTGACCAGAAAAAAAATTTGGAGCGGGAACATGATAATAATTTACATGAATCAAAACTACTCAGATCATTAATAGACAACCTGGAAGGATATCCTGAAGCAGTTAAATTTCTGTCAAATCATCTCGATAAAACTTCTGACCTTGCATTGTTGGCAGACCTGATCAACTGTGAGGAAAATTACCGAACTGCCATGGAGAATTATCTGGCTCCCTATCTAACCTATTTCGTGGTCAAAGATTATTCAGATGCATTTAGTGCCATCAATTTATTAAGCTCGAGCCAAAAAGGAAAAGCTGGATTTTTCATCCTTGAAGCATTCAAAGAAAAAGGCAGAGAGTACACTGCTATCCCGGATTCAATACCATTGTCCTCTCTTATTCAATGCCATCCCCGCTATATACCACTTTTCAATTTCCTTTTGAAAGATGCTTACCTGGTCAATAAGATAGGGGCGTATAGTCTTGAAACTCTCAAAAGTCATCCTGACCTGAATTTTATTGCACTGGATGGGAGCATTATCGTAAGTAAAGGACAGGCATCCGGTGGCTCAATAGGCCTTATCGAAGGTAGTCTGTTGGGAAGAAAATTGCGACTGGAAAGCCTGGAAGAAGCCGCGCGGGTCCTTAAAAAAGAAGATAGCAATTTATTTATAAGGATCTCTGATCTTGAAGATGAGATCAATGCGATCAACAAGATTACCAATCAACCTGAACTGGAATTGCTTAAAAAGAAACTACAGGATGAAAATGAAACCACCATTCAACTGAATGCAAAAATTGAAAACCTACAGTTACAACTCCGTAAAATTGTTGATGATGATGTTATGCTCTCCGTTAAATCAAAAGAATTCAATGATATAATACAGAACAATGAAATTCCTGTTACTAACATCAGATCTGAACTGGAGAAACTAGGTACGCAGATCACTGAAAACAAAAACAATCTGAAGTTCAAATTGGAAGAATTCAGCAATTCCAATGCTCTCATTAATTCTTTCAAAATGAATCATATCCAATTGGATAATAAGAAAAACGGCCTAAACCGGGAATCTGATTTATTAGAGCAACAAATCACACGACTTAATGAAGACGCCAGGCAAAATCAATCCGTTCAACAGCAAAGTATAGTTGAGATCGCATCATTGGAGCATTCAATATTTGAAACGGAAAATGAAATAATTAAAATAGCCTCTTCTTTCAAAGTATCGCAAGACGAACTTTCTGAAGTCGAGAAGTTATATTTTATTGAAAAAAAGGCAATTAGCGACGAAGAACAAACTATTCGTCTAATTCAAAAATCTTTAGCTGCAAATCAAACCATAGCCAACGAATGGAAAGATAAATACCAGTCTGCTCAATTCGAACTTAAAAGAATAGAAGATAATTTCGAAATTGAGTTTGGTTTTATTCCTGACCTGATAGAAATTAAAAGCGAAAGGATCTCCTTAGACCCGATAGAGATTGGGGAGCAAAATTCAAAAATCAAGAATTCCATACTCCAATTTGGCGAAGTCAATCCATTGGCTTTGGAGGCATATAATGAGATCAAAATCAGATATGATGAAATTGTGGCGCAGAAAGTGGACATTTTAGAATCTAAAACCTTGTTGGCTAAAACTTTAAATGAACTAGAGAATACTTCAACCACCAAATATCTGGCAGCATTTTCAAATGTGCGTGACAATTTTAAAATGGTTTTCAGGAGTTTATTTACAGATGATGATGATTGTGACCTTCTGATTGAAAATGAAGGTAGTCCTTTAGACTCAGATATTTTGATCATAGCAAAACCAAAAGGTAAACGGCCTCAAAGCTTAAATCAATTATCCGGAGGGGAAAAAACTTTGACCGCTATTGCTTTTTTATTTTCTTTGTACTTGTTAAAACCCGCTCCTTTCTGCATATTTGATGAGCTGGATGCTCCATTGGATGATGTGA
>JAYUWT010000646.1:0-6213 GCA_043753405.1 Saprospiraceae bacterium
ATTAAATTTTAATTTTTTCCATTTGAGTGGATCGCTTCGAAACTCGTACTTATAAAATTACCATTTTTGTCAATACACCTCAGGGTATGGCGTCCTTCAGGAATGATCAGTGTATATTGATGATCATCTATTGTACTTCCCAGATAGTCATCATCCAGATGCCAGTATACAATGGAATTTGGAACACTAAGTGCTACTTCGAATGTGACTGGATTTAGTTTTCCATTGATATCTTTTGGTAAAAATAGCTTCTTAACATTATTTGGATAAATGAATTGCATGGATTTGTGGGCATTTAGACCATTTTCAGAACATTTTGATAAATAAGGTGGAGGTTGTTTGTACAAAGGATGTTTTTTTGAGTAATAAAATTGTTGTGAAGCCGGCAAGACAAAATAAGCTTTTTGTGTCATCTGATAAGGATCGTAGCAAGTAGAATTGACTCTGTAAGCACCTTGTTTGTCAAGTTTGAAATATTGATCATATGGACAAACCGGCAATTGCTGGACCTGGCTGCAGGTCAGGATTGTATCTGCACTGCATGCTTCATTGGGTGAAAAGCCGCTTTTGGTACAAATATTAGTTTTTTTCAAAGCATCAAATGGCGTGTTAAACCAGCGACTGCGTGGCAAAACTCCAAAAACTTCAAATAAAAGTGGTGCAGCTGTTTCTAATCCGATCACTCCCGGCCTTCCTTCACCATCTGCATTTCCGATCCAGATACCCACCACGTATTTGCTTGTGATCCCTATGGCCCATGCATCCCTGAAGCCGATTGAGGTGCCGGTCTTCCATGCTATTTTACTACTTTGAGATACTTCTTTCCACTGTTCGAATCTTCCGGGCCGTGGATTCTCGCTCAGTATATCAAATACCTGCCATATAGCTCCCGCATCCATAACACCTGGACTTTTATCGTTATTATTTATTATTTTATCTCTCTGATTCATGCTCAAAGGATGAATATCATTGAGAGAATATCTACCGGAATTTTCAGAAAAATGATTCAGGATTCTTGCACAGGATGCGTAAGCACCACAAAGCTCCCATAAGGTTGATTCTCCGCCGCCAATGATAAGAGAAAGGCCATAATGTTCTGCGGATTGATTAAGTTTGTTGAGTCCGATACTTCTAAATCCTTGCAAACACCGGCTGATATTGTATTCTTTTAACAATAATACAAATGGTATATTTAACGATTTGCGCAAAGCTTCATCCAGTGGTATGCTGCCTTCATAGTCGTAGGTAAAATTATCCGGTTTGAACCCGTCGATATTGACAGGTATATCAGTCAGTAAAGTTTTTGTCGTCACGCGACCCTCCTGCAAAGCCATCATTGAAAGGAAAGGCTTTAATAAACTCCCTGTACTTCTGTTCGCCTGGATAATATCAACTTGTTCTCCATGATCTCTGCCGGTACCTTTGATATTGCCTACATAAGCAAGAGTATTGCCGGTATTGATATCTGCCACCAGGATCGCTGCATTATTTACCTGATTAGACCGAAGGGCGGTGCTGTTTAATGCCAGTAAATCATTGAGTTTATTTTGCAATTGAATATCGCAAGTTGATCTCATATAGTTCGCTCCCGTCATTTGTTTCATTGAGGCCAGTAAATGTGGGGCCAGATCGGGCATAGGATAAGGCTGATCCGGTAGAGGCTCTTCCATGTAAAGAGGAAGATCAGTTGCTGCGATTATATTAGAATTACTTAAAGCTTGTAATAAGTGGTTTCTTTTTTGAAGTAAGAGATTTCTGTTTTTTGATAAATGGATCAAGGCGGGATCATTGGGGAGTATAGCCAAAAGGGCTGCTTCTGGCCATGTCAATGTTTTATTATGTTTGCCGAAATATCTCCACGTAGAAGCGCCATAACCTACAGTATTACCTCCGAAAGGTGCATGTGCAGCATACATTTGCAGGATTTCTTCTTTAGAATAACTCATTTCCAGTCGAATAGCCAGGATGATCTCCCAGCATTTATCCACTATATTGTAAGCCTTGTGACCCCTGTAAAGACTTATGGTCTGCATTGAGATCGTAGAAGCTCCTGATACAAATCGTTTATTTTTTATATTCTGTTTTATGGCCCTTGCTATTGCTCTTATATTGACACCAAAATGACTGAAAAATCTTTTGTCTTCATATTGGACTACTGCCTGAACATACCTTTGACTAATTGTATCTGCCCCGGCAGCAGGTGGAAATCTCCATTGTCCGTCCTTGGCAATCCTGGCACCTAATAATATACCATTTTGATCCTCCAGGATTGTACTGTATTGAGGTGCAAAAAGTTTTCCCGGAAGAATGAAATAAAAAGTAATTATAGCCACTGAAAGTATAATAACTAAGATCCTGTATTTTGGCTTCATGTCTCTGATTAGAAATGTAAAGCTAACATTTCCTTTATTCACATTTCATAGGCTAAATGATAACTTATCATTACCATATATTTTCAGAATTTAATTAAACCCCCGGTCGTTTTATTACGTCCAAAGATCGCAACCATGCTACAATGGTGTTTTACAATAAATAATCAATTAAAACTAAAATAAAATGATAAAGATCTTAATTAAAGGCTCCATGTTGCCCATATTATTTGTAATTGGGATAGGTATGCAGATAGGTACTTCCCAGACTAATCCAGTGAAAACTAAGCCATCAGGCCCTCCTTCAGAAAATAAGACAGGTGGTGAAAAAGTGACGCTTTTCGACAAACTGGATCTCAACAAAGATGCCAGTATCAGCAAAGAAGAAGCATCCGGTAATCAACGCTTTTCATATAATTTTGATAAGATGGATGGCAATGAAGATGGCGGTATTACGCGTGACGAAATGAAAACTTTCAAAGCATCCCAAAAGAAATCTGATCCTAAGAAAGGATCTAAAAAAGACGAATTCCGTGAAAAGAAAGTAGAAATGGATACCAATAGGGATGGAAGGATCAGCAGGGGTGAGGCTTCTAAAACCGGAAATGAAAGATTTATGGCTCGATTTGATCAAATGGACACGAATAATGATGACTTCATATCACTGGATGAAATAAAGGCTGCAAATGGTAATAAAAATAAATCCGGTAAGTCAGTTCAGCCAACTGACTCGCAGAAAAAATTAATGCCTGAAGACCAATAATTTGGTGCACTTATTTCAAATGCGGGGCAACAGTGTTTTTTAAAAACATTGTTGCCTTTTTTTGTGTCCTTTAAAATGATAAAAATAAAATATCCTACCTTTGCACCCAAATTAAAGCACAGCAATGTCTTCATTAAGCAAAACATATATACCGCAAGAGATAGAAAGCAAATGGTACCAACATTGGTTATCAAAAGGTTATTTTCATTCTGAACCTGACGAGCGCGAAGCTTATTCTATAGTAATACCTCCACCAAATGTCACGGGCATTTTACATATGGGCCACATGCTCAACAACACGATCCAGGATATCCTGATCCGCAGGGCGAGGCTGATGGGCAAGAATGCATGTTGGGTTCCGGGTACAGACCACGCCTCTATTGCTACCGAAGCCAAAGTTGTAAAATGGCTGAGAGAAGAAAAAGGCATGAAAAAATCTGACCTATCGAGAGAAGAATTCATGCAGTATGCCTGGGAATGGACTGACAAATACGGAGGTATCATTCTCAACCAATTGCAAAAACTGGGGGCTTCATGTGATTGGGAAAGAACTTCATTTACAATGGACGAAGTGCGAAGTCATGGTGTGATAAAGGCATTCGTGGACCTTTATAACAGAGGGAAGATATACAGGGGGCTCAGGATGATCAACTGGGATCCTCAGGCTCAGACCGTTCTATCCAATGAAGAAGTAATCTATGGAGAAGAAAATGCAAAACTCTACAAGCTAAAATACGTACTTGTTAATGATCCAACCCAAAGCATCATCATTTCTACTCAACGTCCGGAGACTATTATGGCAGATACTGCCATAGCAGTGCATCCTGAAGATCAAAGATATCAACATCTGGTCGGACAGCAAGTCCTTATTCCTTTAATCAATAAATCGATCAGCGTCATAGTTGATGATTACGTGGATATAGAGTTTGGTACCGGTGCGCTTAAAGTTACTCCGGCACACGATATCAACGACTATGAACTTGGAAAAAAACATGGCCTTGATGTAATTGATATCCTGAATGATGATGGGACCCTGAATGATAAAGCACAAATTCTGGTAGGCCTGGATCGTTTTGAAGCAAGAAAGGCTATTATTAAATTACTGGAAGAAGCTGGACTCATAGAGGGTACCATCGAATACAGGACAAACATCGGCAGGTCTGAAAGGACCAATGCGGTAGTGGAGCCCAAACTTAGCCTCCAGTGGTTTGTCGATATGAAGAAACTTGCTGCACCTGCTTTAGATGCTGTAAAAAACGGTGATATCAATTTTTTTCCAAAAAATCAGGTAAATACTTACAACCACTGGTTGGAAAATATCCGGGACTGGTGTATTTCCAGGCAACTGTGGTGGGGACACAGGATACCTGCTTATTATTATGGTGATGATGTATTTGTCGCTTTGACCAAAGAAGAAATAGACGTTCAGGTTAAAGCAAAATATGGTCCCGATTTTGATTTGAACCTGCTTCGGCAGGATGAGGATGTTCTGGATACCTGGTTTTCATCATGGTTGTGGCCTATAACGGTCTTTGATGGTTTTCAGAATGAAGATCAATACAAATATTATGTTCCTACCAATGTGCTGGTAACTGGTTGGGACATCATTTTCCTTTGGGTAGCAAGAATGATCATGGCAGGTTTCGAATGGAAAGGCGAAAAACCATTTAGAGATGTATATTTCACGGGAATGGTAAGGGATAAGCAAAGAAGAAAAATGAGCAAATCGCTTGGGAATTCTCCTGATGCTTTATCATTGATCGGTACATATGGTGCAGACGGAGTAAGATTTGGTATGATCTCTTCTTCTCCTGCTGGTGGAGATCTTTTGTTCGATGAAAAACTTTGTGAGCAGGGTAGGAATTTTTGTAACAAGATGTGGAATGCATTAAGGCTTGTGACCTCATGGGAAACAACACCGGAAAGTGATGAAAATATAAGAGCAAAAAACCGTCTTTCTTATTCTTTTATGCGGCAGGCAATCAATGAAATATTGGTTCAGACTGAAGCAAATTTCACTTCGTATCGCCTCTCTGAAAATCTCATCCTGATCTATTCGCTAATCTGGGATGACTTCTGTTCTTATTATCTTGAGATGATCAAACCTACTTACGGGAGTCCCATAGATTCAGAAACTTTGAAGGAGGCGAAGACCTTATTCAGTGACCTAATGGTGATCCTCCATCCATTTATGCCATTTATATCAGAGGAACTCTACCACAGTGTCAACCTTGACAATAATAAAGAAGATTGTATAGTTTCAAGGTATCCTGCTGTAATCGAAAGAGATGAAACAATGATACAAAGTTTTCAGTTTTTCAAAGACTTTGTTACTCAGATCAGGGACTTCAGAAATAGAAATAACCTGAAGCAGCGTGATACCCTGCCTACATTTCTTGAAGGTGATGTGGTGGGATATTATAAGTTGGAAGGGTTAAAGCCTTTGCTTGAAAGTATGGCCTTTGTAGAGTTAAGATCCAACAATGATCTTATTGCAGATCAAAGTGTTTCTTCCCTTCTCAATACCATTAAACTCCACGTTCAATTACCACATGTTGTTGGTAATACTTCTGAAGACAGGGATCAGATCCTCGAAAAGATCAAATATTTTGAAACCTTTGTAATTTCGATCAACAAGAAACTTGAAAATCAAAAATTCGTCGACAATGCTCCCGCTGAGGTTCTGGACAGAGAGAGAAAAAAATTATCTGACAGCCTTATGAACATTGAAAGCCTGAAACAGACACTAGATTCTAGACACTAGATTCTAGAGTCATTTTACTAATTTTACCTAATTTAAAGTTCAGATTTAGAGATATTTAAAAAATTGCCGATTGTATAAAAAATTAGATTTTCAAAACAGGCAATAAACAATGGAATTCGTTTTCAATAAATTTGCAGAGCAAAAATTATTTAACATCCCAGTAAAAAGGTAAAGTATCAAATAAGTTACCAGAATATTACGTATTAAAATTTTCTAGTGTCTAGTGCCCATGTAATAAAAATAAGCCTAAAGTTTTTGAGAAGTAGTCAATAAATTGCTACAAATTTTCTATAACAAAAACAATTAGGCTTATGACA
>JAYUWT010000647.1:0-2477 GCA_043753405.1 Saprospiraceae bacterium
ATCCAGCATATTGCAACCGAGTTGTATAAGATGAGCATCATTGGATCTATAGGCTGCTTCGCGAAGTATAAACCAAGCCCCTTCGATGGCATGACCTGGATTGAGAGTACGACCATCGATATGATCTATTATACTTCCTTCAGGGCTCACTTGCTCCATTACACACCGGAGATCGTGTTTTACAAAATCTTTTTCTATTTCATGGATCCATTTATCTATCCATTCATTGCAACGTGCATCCCCTATAGATGCACGCAATTCCTGCGCGGTGTTAATCATGATCATGGGTACCCCGATGCCTTTAGAAGGTCGTATATTGGTATATTTTGGTGAGACCATCCCGGGTAATGTAGCATAGTCTATACATTTACCAAAAATATTTTTTGATTGGTCTGCTGCCATTTTATTTCCACTTGCCTTGGCAAAAGCAGCAGTAGCAATTACGTAAAAAGTCTCTGAAAAAAAATATCTCCTCTTACGAAGAGGCTTTCCATCCCGTGTCATATGAAAAAACATGCGACCATCAGTATCAAAACAATACGTATTTAAAAACTCATAGCCCATAGATGCCCATTCCAGCCATTCAGGCTTTTGATCAACTGTATTGTATAAAGTGGATAATAACCAAGTGGCTCTGCCTTGAATCCATACAGCTTTATCATCATCTATCAAACTACCATCTCCATCACGCATAAATAGATAACCACTATGTTCATCATCTATAGACCTGGGAAACCAAAATGGAAGTGTATTATTTAATAATTGGTGTTGGTAAAAATTACGATAACGGATTAGTTCATCACGACTGTACATACTATTTTCCTTTTATCACATCTTTTACAGGAATTTTAATAAAATACAGATCCCTGACACCCTCATAGATTAGCCCAATAGATTGGGCATTCATATCAGTAAGACACGAATATCCGTAACAGGCTCTTTCATCAATTAATAATCTATAATCTGCCGGCCAGGTTTCTCCCAAGTCGGCACTGGCAGATATTGTCATATTATATCTATTGGATACGGTCTGGGGATTACTTAAAAATAAAATATTCTTTTTAATGCCAGCTACTAATACGGGTGCCTTAATGATGCTAGCCATACAAACCGGATCTTTTAGTACCTGGTATGAAGTGGCGTGTTCTGTCCAATGAATTCCCATATCAGCAGTAGTGGCTATGCTTCGGTAAGTACCTCGATGATCCCTCATATTTAGCATTAGTGTACCAGGAGTAGTTTCTACGACCTGACTTTCGGTAGTATTTGATTTAGGGCCATTAATTTTACCTGTCCAGCTTTGTCCATGATCATTGCTGTAGATAATTGTAGAGAATGGAATTTTATTTTCATCCCAATATTGTGCAGCAAATACCAATGTACCATCTTTCATTACAATACCACTTCCAGGGCCATTAAAATAAACATGCCAAGCAGGATTTTTAATAAAGGGAGTAATGGAATAAGGCTTGGCCCAAGTCAGGCCATCGTCATCAGAATAAGTAAGTACAAACTGTCCAGTACTATCGGGTGATAGCCCTGTCAATGACCCTGCGATGGATCTATTTCCTTTAGACCATAGTGCCGCTACCCAGATACGATTTTGAGCCGGATCAAATAATATCGCCGGATCTCCTATTCCATTATTTCCATGTGGTGGGCCCATATCCATAATTGTTTTCATAGGTTGCCAGGTGATTCCATTATCTATACTTTTACTCATACCCACATCTATATTTCCAGGTAAATCCCTGCTGGAAGCATGCCGGATATCATATACGGCAATCAAACTATTGGTATTTGTTTTTATTAGTCCGGGAATACGATAGGTATGCACACCATCATCCATTGCTTTACGAATTACCGATCCCATATAATTATTGGAAGATTTGGAGTGGACAAGGAGCAATTTGCCATTTTCCTCTCTCAGGCTTTTACATGAAAATTGTATTTTTTTATCAGCATCATAGTTTTCATTTAATCGAATACTGAACCATATAAAATGCAATCCTGGTTTTAACTGCAGCCGAACAGGAAATTCTATGGTAGGTATAATCTGATGACCCGTAACAAATCCTATTAAATCAGTTGTATCAAATGGTGTCGCTCCCGTGAGATAAACACGAATATCTTTGATTGATGCAATGGCGTCTTTATTGATGGTTGTTATAATTGTATTATATGATGCCACCATTCCATCTGGTAAAGATATTGAAACCCTCAGCACCGGATTGGCCGATAACCCTTTCAATACTGGCTGAACCGGAATAAAATGATTTACTTTTATTGCCGGTACTTTGACAATAATCTGCGTATGACCATTGGGTATTGCACTGAGCAAATAAAAAAATAAATAAACTAAAATTCTGTTTAGGAAAAAAAGACTTTTCATATGAACCATTTTATTTTTATTCAGTAAAATCTTTGACTTTTGGTTTTAAAAACATCAATTGGATAAACAATGCCAATACAAGTAC
>JAYUWT010000648.1:0-2476 GCA_043753405.1 Saprospiraceae bacterium
TTGATTCCATGTAATGGGGCCATTTAACGTTGCATGGATAAAGCTGTATTTTTTTAAAAGTATTAATTCTTCAGGCTTTAAGCCATAAACCTTCTGAACTTTTTCCCAATTTTTAAAACCTCCGATTTTATCCCTGAAATTGACTATCCGTGCAGCAAGATGTTCCGGAATACCTATTGTAATTAATGGTTCTGATGAACATTTATTCAAATCAAAATTCTGAAAATTTTGATCTAATTGGACCTCTTGATTTTCCCTTGTAATTGCTATATCCGGAAGTGCTTTAAAATGATATTGTACATAGAAATGCCGGAATAAGCCATAGGAAAGTATGAACAAACAAGAAAGGACAATCCCTTTTCTTTGATTTTGACCTATATACAAATAGGATGAAAGTGATTTCAACATGGTGGTGGGTTTAGGTATTTGAAAATTTTCTTCGAAAAGAAAAACAAATTTATATAGAATAAATTAATTGACAAAATTAATTTTGGCTGTTGACCAACGTTATCAATTCTCCAATCGTCTATACAGCAGAACTAAATAGAAAAATAAGGAAGAACCGTTGAAGCATAAGAATATGCATTAACTTCGTACTATCATTATGGCACAAAGAAAAGTACCTGTAACACCGGAGGAGATCATATTGGCATGTGCTGAAAATGACCGCTATGCCCAGGAACAATTGTACAGGCTTTATTTTGGCAAAATGGCCGGTATGTGCCGAAAATACATGTATAATGATGAGGATATTCAAAGTGTGGTCAATGATGGTTTTCTAAAAGTTTTTATTAATCTGACCAAGCAACCTGTCCTGACAAATGTAGAAGGATGGATCAGAAGGATCATATACAATACGATGATCGATTTCCATAGGAGTATAAAGTCTTATAAAACAAAGATCTCACTGGTGGAAACACTTTATGAAGGCATCGAAAGTTCAGCAAAAGAAGAAAATGTTGATTATATATTCAGGCTCATTGACAAATTGCCTGAAGTTACCAGAACTGTATTTACTAAATATGCGATCGAAGGATTTTCACATAGAGAGATATCCGAACAATTGGATATAAAAGAAAATACCAGTAAGTGGCATTTATTTGAAGCCAGAAAGAAATTACGTGACTGGTTGGATATTAATAGTATGAATAAAAGAATTGGATAATGAAACAATTTGAAGACAAAGGTTGGGAGGCAATGAGCAAATTGCTGGATGCATCCTTGCCTCTGAAGAAGAAAAAATATTTTGCCTGGTTTTGGGAATTAATGATGCTAGCCTGTATGGTAGGAGTAATTGCACTATTTATCTATTGGAATTATAATAAACATGAAGTACGGAATAATGAGGACATGTCTGTTCGCCCTTTAGCTCAAAATATACAAGAATCTAAAAAGGAAATATTTATTCCTGATATCGTCGAAAATAAAAGGTCAGATTTGGATCAACACAATTCAAAAATTGAGCTTCCGAAACAAAATTTAAGTTTATCCCAAAATGGTATAAATAATAATATTGCCAGAAATACAAATAATAAAAATCCTGATGTTCGTTTATCTAAAAAGACCGCATACGTCACTGACACGCCTACAGAATCGTTCATTAAATCTTACGGTAATTCTGAAATTAATTCATTGGAGAATGATAATATAAAAATGGTGGAGGATCATAAAATTAACGTTGATTCCAAACTGACTAATTCAGAAAAGTTTAATAATTCCATTAAAGAACAAAAAACTCCAAACATCGATTCGCATCAAGGCAGTTATAACAAAGCTATTATAGAAAGAAAACTTGTTACTGATCTTGCAATATTACCTTCATTGGCTTTCGATTACCTTAATCATACAAGACCGGTTATAACAAGTTCAATAATTAATTCTAAAATTAAATTCCGGCCGTTAGCTCTTTATGTCAAAGGTGGCGCTTTTATGGCATCTAATTCTTCATATTCAGGGCTGACTCTAGCTCCTGAAATTACTTACAAAATTGGAAAAAGGTCGCACATGTTTCTGACCGTACAGGCCAGATACAAAAAAACTCAGGAAGATATCATCTTTAATGAATTCGCATTAAGTGCAAAAAATTATTTTGATACAACCGCAGGCTCAATTGCCGGAGCGTCCAATATCAGACCAAACAAGGTCAATGCAAATACTTTTGATATGGGTTTAGATCTGGGATATCGGATCGCAGTGATTAATCAATTGAGTATAGGAGCTTTTGGCTATTACAGGTTAAATAATATATTTGACCAGGTGCCCGTCTCTGTACAGGATATTGAGCCAATCAATCTGACGAGCAACGATGAGTTTGAGTCAATCAGTTCAACTTTAACTACTTATAACCAAAAACACAATTTCGGTGCCGGACTTGATTTGAATTTCCGTTTAGGCTCGAGAAGTATTTTGTATAGTAATGTAAGCCGGTCCTTTAACGGCAAAAAAGACTATGAAATCAATCTAGGCTACGGTTTCA
>JAYUWT010000649.1:0-6153 GCA_043753405.1 Saprospiraceae bacterium
CATTTGACTTGTTTTTTGATTTGATTTTAATTTATCAGCGAATTTTTTTCTGAATTTTTCAACCTTTGCTGAGGATTATCACCAGAATTACTATAATCAGAACAGTAATGAATCTTATTGCCGGATAATAATCACACCAAAGGTTGAAAAATTCAGAAAAAAATTCGCTGATAAATTAAAATCAAATCAAAAAACAAGTCAAATGGAAAACTTACCAAAATTTAATGAATTAACATCTGCAGAAGAGCGTGTAATAGTGGGAAAAGGCACTGAATATCCGGGAACAGGGAAATTTTATAAGTTTACCGGAAACGGTGTTTACGAATGTCGTCGATGCAATTCTCCTCTTTATGACAGTAAAGATAAATTTGAAAGCGATTGCGGCTGGCCGGCTTTTGATGATGAAATCCCCGGTACGGTCGAAAGGATCCCGGATGCGGACGGTTCGAGAACGGAGATAGTATGCGCCAATTGTCAGGCACATCTTGGTCATGTATTCGAAGGTGAAAGATTAACAATGAAGGATACAAGGCATTGTGTAAATTCAATTTCATTGCAATTTGTAACGAGAGAGCAATATGAACAGCAAATGAAAGATGGAGTTAAAAAGTAGAATATTTTAATAAAGATCATTAAGATCAGAAGATTAGAAATGGAAGTCCTATTTAATGTGGGCTTCCATTTTATTTTAATATTAAGTTTCATAAATCGTTTAAACCTTTTTTTTGTAAAGCCGTTAATGAATCGATGCTAAAAACTTTGGGAACAATATTCTTATGTATGACCTTTATTTTCGCGACCAGTGGAAATAGTAGAGGTCTTATATTCAAGAATTTAGCCAAAGCAGAACATGAATTAATGGTTAAAAATGATATCAGTGTGCCTGCGGCTGAGGAGATATTCGAGCAGGTGGCAGAAAAAAAAACAACCATTTCTATTTCACAGCTGCCACTGATAACCATAGATCAGACAGATATCAGTCATCTTAATTTCTATCTGGCCAGGCTCATCCTGCACCATATCAACGACATTCCTGTCCCTCCTCCCAAATAAATTATTGAAATATATTTTTTTAGCCTTTTACGGCAACTCAGGTATGCATGCTCATAGCATGTATTTGTTTCATTAATTTAAAATTACAATGCAAAAATTACAATCTTATTTAAAGTCTGATATCCTGTCTGGCCTCGTAGTATTTTTAATTTCAGTCCCTTTATGCCTTGGAATCGCTTTAGCCTCCGGAGCTCCTTTGTTTTCCGGGATGATCGCGGGCATACTTGGAGGAATTGTGGTTGGTTCCATCAGTAAGTCACCCTTGAGTGTCAGTGGTCCCGCCGCCGGTTTGACGGCAATAGTTCTATCCGGTATCGCTACTATAGGTTCATTCGAGGGCTTCCTATTGGCAGTAATACTGGCAGGTATCCTTCAGGTGATCCTGGGTATGTTGAAGGCAGGAACCATCGGTTATTATTTTCCTTCCAATGTCATCAATGGTATGTTGACTGCTATAGGAATTATCATAATCATTAAACAGCTCCCCCATTTGTTCGGGTATGATGCAGAGGCATTGAGTGATGGTACACTAAATGCAAATGAAGCACATTTTATAACTACGATTGAATCTGTCCTGATCAGTATTCAGCCGGGAATTGTGGTCACCAGTTTATTATCATTGCTCGTGATGATCTTGTGGGATAAATACAAACCCGGGAATCTGAAGTTAGTTCCGGGTGCAGGCCTTGCGGTCCTGACTGGCGTATTGATCAATTTTATTTTTATTAAAACAGGTCTTACTGAATTTATTATAGAACCGTCTCATCTTGTCAATCTTCCTATTCCTGAAAATTTCAATTCATTTGTTGCACAATTTACCACTCCTGATTTTAGTCAGATACTCAACCGGGACGTCTGGATCATAGCATTGACCATTGGTATAGTTGCTTCCCTTGAAACGTTATTGACCATAGAAGCTACTGATAAGCTCGATCCCAGGAAAAGATTTACGGACAGTAACAGGGAATTGTTGGCCCAGGGGACAGGCAACATATTGAGTGGGTTGATCGGTGGTATGCCTATTACTTCCGTCATAGTCCGTTCTTCAGCCAATCTAAATGCCGGAGCCCAATCTAAACTTTCTACCATAGTTCACGGTATATTATTGCTGATAGGGGCAATGCTGATACCTCGCATCCTCAATTATATTCCATTAGCATCATTGGCCGTCATACTGGTAGTGACCGGATATAAATTATGTAAACCATCGGTTTTCATGGCGTTTTTTAGGATGAATAAATACCGGTGGTTCCCTTTTATTGCGACAGTAGTGGCAATAGTATTTACTGACTTACTGGTCGGAGTAGCTATTGGAATGGTGATCGCTGTAGGAGCTATCCTGATTGGTAATCTTAAAAATACCTATTATCTGCATCAGGATCAATTGGAGGGGCGGAATTTGATTCGAATAGAATTATCCCAGGAAGTTTCTTTTCTGAATAAAGCAGCCCTTACTATGACCCTTGATAGAATACCACCGGACAGTACCGTTATCATCGATGCCACAAAGACATTTTATATAGATTATGATGTCCTGGAGATGATCAGGGAATATGAAACCATTAAAGCTCCGGCAAATAATATTAAAGCTGTATTGACAGGTTTTAAAGAAGAATATGAGATCGTCAACAATGACCATATTTTCTACGAAGAAATTCCCGGATTAAAAGATCACGCAAACCAACCCCTCGGACTCAAAGCACAGGATGTGATTTCCAATATTAAAAAGGATAGAAGCCTGGAGAGCAAGGTGGAAAGATTAAACTAATTACATAAGTTTTTGAGAAAAGGGTTGTAATTTATTTTGGAGCCCTTTTTTTTATTCTGAATATAAAATTAGTATGAAGTTTAAATTTTTATTAAAGAATTCCCTTACCTTAGACTATCGGTAATCGGTAATCGGTAATCGGTAATCGGTAATCAGTAATCAGTAATCAGTAATGTATGTGTAACATCTGACTTCTGACTTCTGACTTCTGACTTTAAAAATCCGCCCAAATATGAATAAGTGTTCATTTTATTTATCATTCCTCATAAGTACCATTGCATTTTCAAATTTCACCCATGCTGCTGCATCTAACCTATATATTCATATCAAATATAATTCGATAGAAATAGGCGAATACAGCCAACAAAATCTCAAAGCTGTTCCATATAAAAATTATACTCTTAAGAATATAGATCCCGAAGAAATTAGCGGTTATCTAATTGGAAATAAAGAAGAAAATATCCTCTATTATATCCACTGCTGGTTGGGAAATTATGCTATTTATAATAAAAGTTCTATTCGCAGGCTACAGGAACTCAGAGGTTTTGACAGAATGATCACGATCAAGTGGGAGGGCCAGGGATTGAGATACATTGAGAATTGGTTTTACTCCATAGAAGAAGGCAGAAAGATCTCTCAATTAATGGAATATTTGTTGAGCATCGAAAATAAAAGAAATGTATTGTTATGCCATTCTATGGGCCACCGGGTTTTTCAGGGCATCTTCGAAAATTTAAAAAAAGACAGGAAGTACTTTAAGCTTATTATTTTTGCCAGTGCCGATCTTCAGGAAAATATTCTCAATTCAGATCTTATGGGGCTTCCATCCATGACTGACAAAATATTAGTTTACACTCATCAGGATGACCGGTTGCTTTTTATGGCAATGTGGCTACTAAGAGAAAAAAGGCTCGGCCGGATCAACACCAAAGCTTTAAAAATATATCAACATATACCTAATATCACTTTCACAGATATTACATCATGGCCCAAAAATAAATTTAGTCCGACCAATCATATCTATTTCAAAGATCATCATGGGGTGATGGAGGATATGAACCGTTGGAGCAAATAATTAATTATAAATTATAAATGATAAATGGTGAATGATGAATGATAAACTGAAAATATGATATCGGTAGTGAGGGCAGATAGAGGAGATTCGGAATTGCTTGCTGAGTTGGGAAAAAAAACATTTATTGAATCGCATAGAAATAGTGCCAGCGAGACGGATATAAATGAATATACCGGCCAAACATACAGTCAGGCATCTTTTGATGAAGAATTAGGAAAGGAAAATAATATCTACCATATCATTAATTTCGATGGGCATCCTGCCGGCTATTCTAAGATTATTTTCAACAGTCCGATCAGTGAGTGCCCTCTTCAGAATATTTCAAAACTTGAACGCATCTACATCCTTCAGGAATATTATGATCTGAAACTTGGCTCAAGACTTTACCAAAGGAATGTGGAGATCGCAAAAAAGAATGATCAGGCTGGAATGTGGCTCTATGTCTGGACAGAAAACCAAAGGGCAATACATTTTTATAAAAAAAACGGCTACCAAACCGTAGGAAGTTATAACTTTAAAATATCAAAAAACCATTTTAATCCGAATCACAAAATGTTGGTTCTGTTTTAAGACATTGTGCAAACCGATTATGATAAGCCAGTTACAATAATAGTTATAAAAAAAAGAAACGTAGATGCAGAAAGTTATATTGGTATTACTGGTTATCCTGCTAAGTAGTCCGCCAATATTTTCACAGAAAAGAATTGACAAAGAAAAAGTAAGGTCTGAGAAAATGGCTGTCGAAAAAGAATTTGAGGCCTTTTTTGTTACTTTTTGTGCCAAGACAAAAAGTAAAAAGTATGCTGCTTGTAACAAATTATCATTTTTGATTTTGGAAAAAGCTTTTCAGGAAAATTAACATCGGCCTTCTTATCAGATTCAGAGGATAAATTTCCCGATTGAGCAACAATCCTTTTCCGGAAGAGTAAGCGGGTGAAAAAAAAATTTAATTTTAATGTTATAATTTTTTCTAAAAAACCGGCGATATGAAAAAGGTACTTTATTTATTTTTCTTCTGTGGGACTATTTTAGTAGCTTGTAATAAAGAAGATGATCCTATAGTTCAGCCAGGTGTATGTGACAACACCAACTATACCTATACAAGTGATACCAAAGCCATTTTTGATGGTAGTTGTGCATTCTCAGGATGTCACGATCCTGTGACGAAGGCAGGAGGGAATGACCTTAGCACTTATGTTGGTGTAAAGGCTGCCGGAACAGGTAAAATAATAGCAGCCATCGAACACACAGGGCCAGTACCCATGCCATTTATGCAGGCTAAACTTGCTGATGCGACTATTCAAAAGATCAAATGTTGGGTGAGTAAAGGTGCCCCGGAATAATAAGACTTTCATCTTCTATTAGTCTTTCTTCACAAAGCGGGCCGAACTATTCCTTCACCCTGTATTTAAGTTATGTATTTACCGGGTATCACTTTTATCCTGCTTGTAGAATTATTGTTTGAATTTGTTTTATGTTACACAGTTATATATATGATTGTCTAAAATTTCTGCCTTTCCTCTATTTAATAAAGCATAATGAACTTATAGAATACTAAAATTCTTCGAATTTCCTGAGAGGCATTAATTACAGAGCCCGGTGCAGCGCACCGGGTGATGAATAAGAATGAACAGAGCTCTGAAAGAGCGGTTATTTTAAACATCGTTCATTCAATAATAATAAGATTATGCATAAAATCCTTTTAATAATTTCCCTCAATAGCCAATTTGAATATTTATTTTTGCTCTGATAAAAACCGGATTTCCATGTTGAACATTCAATACAAAACTGATATTACTCCACCTGCGGAACTGATCATAGAATTGTACAATAATTGCGGCCTGCCAAGACCTACAGATGACAAAGAGAGAATTAAAAAGATGTTTGACCATTCTGACCTTATAGTCACTGCCTGGGATGATGACATTCTAGCGGGAGTATCGCGTTCGATCACCGATTGGGTTTGGAGTTGTTATCTGGCAGACCTTGCCGTAAGGAATGAATACAAACATGCAGGCATCGGCAGAAAATTGATCGAAATGACAAAAGAAATTGTCGGTGAACAATCCATGGTCTTATTACTATCTGTCCCGACTGCAATGGAATATTATCCCAAAGTCGGATTCACCCGCCTGGATAATAGTTTTATCATCAATAGGAAAAGTTGATAATTATAATTAATTTCTTTTTGAAAGAAATACTTTTGATTAATTGAGGAAAACCTAATCGTGTTGGAGTCGGACCTGAAATTTTAATT
>JAYUWT010000650.1:0-2473 GCA_043753405.1 Saprospiraceae bacterium
TAATAGCATGATAACATTGGATCGTGCAGATAATGCAAGTATCATATATTCTGTTATCGATGTTAACGGTAAAATTGTAATTAAGAATAAGGTATCTTCTGATGCACAGATCAGGATCGAATCTCTTAGACCTGGTGTCTATCATGTGATCTGGTCAGAGCAAAAGGAGAAAGGAGCATCTTATTATGGTAAATTTATCCGTGTTGAATAAGATTATGTGATAGCTGAGATATGCTGCCTTCAGTATGATCTTTCTAAAAATTAAGTAATTCTTGTTAGAGGCTGTCTATAAAAGGCAGCCTCTTTTTTTTGTAAAATACCCATTCAAAAGTATAGATCATAGCTTGTAGCAGAATTGAAGGTTCGCCCTTTCCACTCCAAATACTAAAAATATCTGCTTAAAATATTACTTTTGCGTTCAAATTCGATTATACAAAGATGAATGAAGAAAAAGAAGAGCATTTGAATTTCTTAGAAGAAATAATTGAAAAAGATATTGAAGAAGGTACACATAATGGAAGGGTATTAACACGGTTTCCTCCTGAACCTAACGGATACCTGCATATAGGACATGCAAAATCTATTTGTTTGAATTTCGGTTTGAGTGACAAATATGGTGGATCCACTAATCTGCGTTTCGATGATACCAATCCTGTCACTGAAGATGTGGAATATGTAGATGCAATTAAAAATGACATTAAATGGTTGGGTTTTCAATGGGAAAATGAATTTTATGCATCAGATTATTTCGAACAATTATATCAATATGCAATTACCCTGATCAATAAAGGATTGGCTTATGTAGATGATTCTACTGCCGAGGAAATAGCAGCTTCAAAAGGTAATCCTAACACTCCGGGCCAGGATAGCCCATATCGAAATAGAAGTATCGAAGAAAATAATAATTTATTTCAAAATATGCGGGTTGGTAAATACCCGGATGGTTCAAAAGTATTGCGGGCTAAGATAAATATGGCATCTCCTAATATGTTGATGAGGGATCCTGTGATTTACAGGATCAAACATACTCATCATCACAGGACAGGCAATAAATGGTGCATTTACCCTATGTACGATTTTGCCCATGGCCAAAGTGATAGCATTGAACAGATCACTCATTCTATTTGTACCTTGGAATTTATTCATCATCGGCCCGTATACGACTGGTTCATAGAGCAATTGGGTATTTTTCCTTCGCATCAATATGAGTTTGCAAGGCTAAATATCAATTATACAGTAATGAGTAAACGTCGATTGCTTCAATTGGTCAATGAAGGTCATGTCAAAGGTTGGGATGATCCACGTATGCCAACGATTTCCGGACTTCGCAGAAGAGGTTATACAGCGACAAGTATCAGAGATTTTTCAGTACGTGTAGGAATTGCCAAACGAGAAAATGTAATTGATTACAGCCTTTTGGAATTTTGTATAAGGGAAGATCTTAATAAACATGCTTTAAGACGAATGGCAGTATTGGACCCACTTAAAGTCGTGATAACAAATTGGCCGGATGGGAAGATCGAGTATTTACCGGCAGAAAATAATGTAGAGGTTGAAAATGCAGGGTCCCGGGATCTGACTTTTTCCGGGGAGTTGTTTATTGAAAGGGAAGACTTTATGTTAAACCCAGTCCCGGGTTTTTTTAGACTTTCCCCTGGAAATATGGCAAGACTCAAACATGCATATATCATCCAATGTAATGAAGCAATCTCTGATAGTGAGGGATTTATCACAGAATTAAAGTGCACTTATATTCCGGAGAGCAAGAGTGGACATGATATTTCAGGATTGAAGGTCAAAAGTGTGTTACATTGGGTCGATGTCAACAATTGCATTGATATGGAAGTGAGGCTATATGATAAGCTCTTTAAGGTAGAAAATCCTCAAAGCGAAGAAGGTGATTTTAAAGATTATCTTAATGAGGATTCTCTTACAGTTCTTTCACATGCCAAAGGAGAGCTGTCATTGATAGAATCATTTGATGGACAACATTACCAGTTTTTAAGACTTGGTTACTTTTGTCAGGATGCTGACTCCAGTGATGAAAAAATGGTATTTAACCGGACTGTTTCATTAAAAGAAGGAAACAAAAAGAAAAGTTAAATTAATCTTTTAATAATCATTCCACATTATTAATGCGTTTCTTTAACCGGATGATATTTCATTAATATTGACCAATCTACTATAAATTAATCGAACAGTGAAACTGCGTATTTATCAGGATTCTATTAGATTCAGGGTTCAAATGTCTGAGATAGAGACTCTAAAAAGTGAAGGAAAAATAGAAGCATTTATTTCACTCGATGCAGGAGTTGACGCCGGTATTCATTATGAAGTTGAATTAAATGATACCCTGATACCTATCATAGAATATAATGGAAGTAAAATCAAACTCCTGATACCGGAAACAATAGGCCTGCAATGGTGCAATGGCAATGAGGTAGGAATATATGGCAATCAACTTGTAGCTGAC
>JAYUWT010000651.1:0-2470 GCA_043753405.1 Saprospiraceae bacterium
TGCCTATGGTGATAACGGAATTCTGGAATTCCGGTAACCCAGTTAGTCCCCTGAATATGTTCATGATGTACAAATGTATCTAATTTGTATTTAATATGTCTGAAGACATCTTCATGAATGCAAGTCAGATTTGTGGTATTTCTTAATAGAACGTTAACCCGGTGGTTAACTGCTCTAAAAAGGGACTTAAGAAGTAGAGTCATGTGCCTATTTTGGTTTTGGACCACGGGTTAAAGCAATCAAAATATCTTCCGGGCGTTAATAAGCCAATGAAAAAAGGTATCCTGATTGCGTTTATTCCCCTATTGTTTTATGTCCACGGTGGCGCCCAGTCTACAGGTAAGGTTGATTCTTTACTGACGTCCATTTCCTTTTATGCAGATGTGATGGTCAATGCTGATCTGGATGAGCACAGGATCACAGCACATAAAATATTCAAGGAATCTATATCGGCTTTAATAGCCCAACCGGGTTCATTCAATATCTCGTTGAAAAAGATCCCCTGGATATCTGAATTACACATTGAAAAATTAAAGATTGTGACATGGCAACTTCGAATATCAGATCAGGAATATAAATACGGCGGGTATATTCAGACACCTGAAAAACTGTTTGAACTGAAGGATAGCCGTCCGTGGATAAATGGGTCCCAAACTGCAACTTATACTGCGGCTTCTTGGTATGGTGCGCTGTATTATGACATGATTCCATTCCAGTATAAGGGAAAAGACTTTTATCTATTATTAGGCTTCAATGCTGAGAATGATAAGGTCAATACCAAAGTGGCAGACATCCTGGATCTGGCTGGGGAGGATATTGTACTGGGTGTACCCTTGTTTGTCGGTAAAGAAGAACCACAAACAAGATTAATGCTGACTTATGCTGATGTAGCCAGTGTGCATTTAAATTACGATTCTACTGCCCGGGCCATCATCCATGATCATCTGGAGAGCCTGTCAGGTGCTGGACCTTCCGGTGAGATATTAGTAGTCTCTGATGGCAGTCAAGAAGCATGGTTCTTAGCGGATGGTGAATGGCAATACCTGGAAGAGTATAATGATATCAAGGCCGAAGTACCACCGATGACAGATGAAAGGAAAGAAAGGAAAGAGGATAAGGACCTTTTTGGACGACCTAAGAAGGAGTGATTAGTTAAGCTTCGTCTGAGCTCCAATTATTTCCTTATAAGATCTGTTGACATCGGTGAATATTTCATCTGGCAGGGTTTCATAAATAATCACTTCTCCTAATCTTGCTTTCCCACGACCCCTGGATAACCGGACCTTCCCATATTCGCTATATTCATTCCATACGTTTGATATCGTCGGTTTCGGATCATTTGCATTCTCGAAATAATCCCATTTGATCACATCGTAGGACTCATTGTTGATATATGCGATATACTTATTTCCCGGGGTGATCCCTACTTTTTCAAAAGTCAGTTCAATACAGGTAGCATTGATGGAATCAGCCTGACAGTTTCCAAGGTATTTTAATTTGACGCCCGGATCTAACAGTTTGAATGGAAAGATGAGCCAATACACATCATTGATCCACATCTGATATGCAAGGTCTTTAAACTTGGCAAGGCTATCGGGATGTGTGACAATGACATTATTGAAATTCATGTAGGTTTCTTTACCATCCAGTGATCCTGCAGCAATCAGATTGCGAATTTCTGATTCGACCCGGTAGCGGTTATTGATCTTATCCCAGAACCAATAACGACGTCCGAAATGGTCGAAACTAACATAGGGAATTTTGTCCCAATTTTTCTTGCCACCACTAGCTTCGATCACTTTTTTAGCCAGGTCAATGGCTTTTTGGTCCCCTGATGCTTCATTAAGTGATGGATCGGTTAAACTGTCTTTTGACGTATCGGAGCAGCCTGCGAGGAAGAGCATAAATAATAAAAGGGTCAGTATACTTTTCACCTTGATTTCATTTTTGTCATTAATAGAAATAGTCTGTCGGAAGGACGTAAAGATCACAAAGGTTTAGATAATGCCCAAGTCAGCATTGTTGTAAATAATTCAGCAAATATTTTACCAGTTTTTTTTACTTGTTGATCACAATGCGTTTGGTCGATAGTACCTGGTTTGCACCATCTTTTAACAGCAGGGTATAAATACCGGGCACAAAGCGATGGATATCAATCTGACCACCCACTACAGGTAAATCGCTTGACAAGCCTGTCATGGTTATGATTGAAACCTCTTTAACCGTTGAGGCAGGAAGTATGGTTATGAAATCTGTCGCAGGATTTGGGAAAACGACGTATGGATCATTCGAAAATGGATCTGTGCCTGTCACAATCTCCTGGATGGTGTTGTTTTTACTCAGCAGCCATAGATCCGGATCAAATCCAATGGAATCTACTGTAGCTCCTCCAATATAAAAATTAAACCTCTGCTGTTCATAGGTATGTTCGACCCGGAAGATATTATCGACCCCATCCAGGACAACCAGA
>JAYUWT010000652.1:0-6126 GCA_043753405.1 Saprospiraceae bacterium
ACTGCATTGTGTGAGTTATTTATCAATGGAGAATATAAGGGCATTTATTCTCTCATGGAAAAAATCAAACGTAATAAAAACCGTGTCGACATATCAAAACTCACTCCTGAAGACAATGAAGGAAGTGCATTGACCGGTGGATACCTATTCAAAGTAGACAGGGTTAATGGAAGTGGCACAGCCGGTTGGACCTCACAATTTTCTGCGCCCAACAATGATAATTACTTCCCTACTTTTTTATTTGAATATCCTTCAGAAGATGACATCACTTTCAAGCAACAGGAATATCTTTCGGATTTTGTGGACAGCTTTGAAAATGCCCTTCACGGACCGGATTTTCAGGATCCTGAGACCGGGTGGAGGCATTTTGCTGACGAAAATTCCTTTATTGATTATATGTTGGTCCAGGAAATGGCAAAAAATGTTGACGCATACAGATTAAGCACATTTTTATATAAAAACAAGGATACCAAAGACAATAAGATCCATTTTGGACCGGCATGGGACTTTGATCTGGGTTGGCTCAATGCTGATTATTGCTTTGCTAACGATCCTTCAGGCTGGGCATGGGAGATCAATTACAAATGTCCGGACGGGGGAGTTCCATTTTGGTGGGAAAGAGCACTTCAGGATACATCGTTCAGGCAAAATATGCGCTGTCGTTGGGAATCATTAAGATCAACCAAATTGTCCAGGGATAGTATATTTGATTTGATAGATGGAATGGTAGAAACCATGAATGGTGCTGAAATACACAATTTTCATGCCTGGGCGATATTGGGTGTCTATGTTTGGCCTAATCCTCAACCTATTCCTGCCACCTATGCGGGAGAAATAGAAAAATTGAAAAAATGGATAACCGATAGGTTTAAATGGCTCGATTATATTATCTATTCAGGTAGTGAAGATCAAACGATCGGATTCACAGCCAATCATTCTGATGGTTTAAACTGGCAGTTTATTCCGGATAACATAGGGACGGGAATGTATCATTGGGACTTTGGTGACGGAAATACATCTGATGAAGTTTCTCCGGAACATGTTTATGAGTCTGTAGGTACTTACAACGTTATATTAACCGTCACGAATCAATTTGGATGTGTAACTTCCAGTGATCAGATCATCAATATCGTCAATTTGAAAAAGAATTCAACGGACGATCTTCAGATAGAATTATTTCCTAATCCTGCAGTCAATATTTTAAATATCAAAGTGGAAAAAAATGGAAATGCTTTAGAACTTGAAATAGCCAATGTAAATGGCAAAGTTCTTATGATCAAAAATAATTTTGAAAATGGTATAAATTCAATCGATATATCAGGGTTAGCTGCAGGTGTTTATTTCTGCAGCTTAAAGCTAAATGCTATGGTAGCCAAAGTTAAATTGATCCATATAGACTGACGTGAAGACATACAAGGAAAACCTATCAATTGATCTGAATGGACGTCCAGGATTTTATATAATTTCTGCTCTTGACAAAAATGGAAATATAGTTAATAGCTGTAAACAATTGATTTTAAACTAAATATTGATATGATTAGGGGGAGCCGCCTCCCCTTCTTTTAAATAACACAATGAGGTACTTGATCGTCTTAGTTTTATTGTTTGAAAATAGTTATGTGATTGCTCAAGATTATATTGATCAAAAATATGATCGTCAAATTATAGTAACCGACATTCTAACAACGGGTTGTAGCAATATTGACACATCTGATAAAATATATCGTGTTGGAACTTTGTTTGACTTTAATAGTGAAGAGTTGAAGATGTCGGTACTTGATACCAATCGTGGCGATGGACAACCATTAAAGTATTGGGTAAAAACAAATGCATCTCAAATCGCAAATAAGGAAGGTAAATTAACTGCTTTTTTTAATGGTCGGGGATTGTGGGATAGGAATGCCAATTTTATAGAATTGCCTGTTTTCGGGAGTTTTTTACCAAACCCTTATTATTCAATAAACGGTTATAGCAATTCTCTTATACTTCCTATACCAAGCAAGGAAAACACTTATATATTATTAAGTGTAAATAATCATAAATTTGATTCTATCTATTTTGCAAATCCTGCAGAAACTGTAACAATTGTACAATTTGAAGAGCAATCAGACGGTTCATTAAATATTATAAGCGAGAATAGGGAATTTTACAATTCTAAGTTTACATATTTTGGTGCAATGTCGGCCTGTCGGCATGCAAATGGCCGGGATTGGTGGGTAATTATGCCGTACCGGCATAAAGATGCATTTCATATATTTTTATTGGATAATGAAGGAATTAGATGGCATCACAATCAACAAATGAGTTCTACAATTTTAGATGACAGCTTTTTTCCAACTTTTTCCCCGGATGGTAGATATTATACACGTGTGGAGTTTGAACATAAAACTAGTGGTGACATCGACCATGCACAAATTTTTCCTTTTGATAGATGTTTCGGAACTTTTTCTGAGCCTTATTCTTTTGATTTGCCTGGGGTTGATAGTGCTGGCATTACACAATTGATGTTTGATCAAACTAGTAGATATATTTATGCCATGAGGGGTTGGTCGCTTTGGCAGGGTGATATTAAATCAACTGATATTGCAACTTCCTTTATAGAAGTTTTACATTTTAATCCCAATATTAAGGAGGCTTATGGTAATTTTAGTGGGTTTGGTGCAGGTCTTTTGGCTCCGGATGGTAAAATTTATACTTTCGATGGTAGGAATACCTTTGGTATGAGTGTCATCAACCATCCAGATCGCCCCGGCCTTGCTTGTGATGCCCGATATGTGCAAATCTACAAACCGAGCTGCACTGGGTCTTCATTGGGCAACCAACCAAACTTCAATCTTGGCCCTATTGATGGTAGCCATTGTGATACCCTAGGACTGGACAATATCCTAAACACACATAATCCTACAGATCCAATTAGTAAACTAGGGATCTATCCAAATCCAAATTCGGGGACATTCACCGCTCTAGTCCCTTCTCAACAGGGACAACTGGAAGTTATTGGTACATCAGGAGAGGTCATCAGTCGGTACCAAATATCTGCGTTCCAGATGGAAGTTCAATTGGATTGCACTCAAGGAGTACACTTTGTGAGGTACATTTCAGAGGATGGAAGTATAATAGCTGTAAGCAGAGTTGTTGTATTGAAATAAAGGTAGAGACAATTATTTTTTTTCTTTAAATTCTATTATTCTTATAACTTGATCATGCCGGAAGAATACATTTTTTCTCCTGAGCTTACGTTGACAAGGTAAAAACCGGATGACAATCGGCTGACATCAATAGTATTAAAAGGGTCTGAAATTTTATTTTTCAAAACCACCCTACCCTGAAGGTCCATGATAATGTAGCTTAGTTCCTGATTGGTTTTAATTCCGGGCATATCGATCGAAAAACATTGTTTAACTGGATTGGGATGAATTGTTAAAATGGATTCCGGATTTATTCGGGAGGTTATCATGATCTCATTATAAATAAATTGATACCGGTCTCTGTAACTGCCAAAAATTGAACTTTGCCCATTTAGAATGTATTCAATCAGGTTACCGTCATTGTCCACAATATATTCATATTGCCCCGAACTATTTGGATTACCATTCAGGGCTTCTGTAAAGGATGATAAATGACCATGATCGTTATATTCATAGATATAAACTTGCTCAGAATTGTTGAACAATGTGGTATTGTTTGTTAATTGACCCATACCGTTAAAAGTAAAAATGTCTGTGTTTAACAGATCCACAGTATCAATATTATTATACAGTTTCAATGTGAGGACATTATTGATCTGAGTGGCTACACTTTTTTGCTGTGGCACATAGGATGCGGAATCATAATCAAAATAATATTTATCGTAAGCCATCGGGGATGGCAGAGCCGTTGTGGCAGCATTGGAAACAGAAAGAATGTTTTTAGTAATGGTAGCAGAATCAAATACACCGTATTCAAAGATCGATTTAAAAAGAGTTGATTCCTCATTTTCATAAAAAGTGACATTTTCATACTTATTCCTGATCTCAATTATATCTTCTTCAAATCTGAAATATTCGCTTTTTTCAAAGGCAGTAAGCTCATTATTAATGTACTTCATATTAAAGATATAGTCACTGGGTTCCCAACCGTATTGCTCACCCTGATAACTTAAAAATCTGAAACTTTCAAAATTGCTTCCATTGAAACTATATTCTAACGAATCACCATAAACAATTTTATTATTTTTATCATATTCGATATATGCTATCAATTCGTCGGCCTGATCATAATTGTAATGGACTGTGAAATCCACTACTTCTACCCCGGCGACCACTTCATACCAGATAGCCCTATACAAAGAACCGTTGATGTCATAATAAAAATATATTTTATACGTAACACTCAGGCTTAGATCGGGACGTAAATTAATTTGTACAATTTTATTATCGACATAAGTTATTGCATAATCTGCCTTCTGACTGTGCCCACCTACTTCATTATAAGTGATCAGAATAGAATCAGGATGCAGATTGAAACTTCTGTCATAGGCTGAATTCTCCTGCATTTCCTTTATCATAAAGATTACCTTGTTCACTTCATTGATCAGACCTGATCTTTCAGAAATATTTTGAGAAAGCATGTAAGTCAGGGAGATAAAAAAAGTAAAAATTGTAATTATAGATCGCATAGCATTTAATTGAATGTTGGTAAATTGGTGAGATGCAATAAGTTAAAAATAGATACTTAGTACCATATGTTGAAGGGTAGACAAATTTATAAATATTAAATCACAATTTAATAAGAAACTTTTTACAACCGAAGGCTTGGCATTATTTTATTCATTGATCAATTTTTGAGGTGAAAACCAAAATTGTAAAATTGAACCCAAAATAATAACCAACATACACCCTATTAGGTTATACCAAAGATAAGCAATACTGATAATTCCTTTTTCTCCCAATATATATAAGGTTAGGATGATACATTCTGAAATTACTGCAGCCCAGAATACCGCAGTACCACCGATCCTTTTAAAGAAAAAGGCAACAGCAAACACACCCAATACTGCTCCATAAAATAAAGAGCCTACGATGTTGACCGCTTGGATCAAATTTTCAAACAAGGATGAAAACATCGCGAAAGCCATAGCCAATAGTCCCCATAAAACTGTTGCGAGCTTGGTTGCCGTTAAATAATGCCTGTCATCTTTATTTCTGTTTAACGACCGCCTGTATAAATCCACTATGGTGGTAGAGGCCAGAGCATTTAATTCTGAAGCTTTACTGGACATAGAACTGGAAAATATGACCGCGATCAGTAATCCCACTACTCCAGCAGGTAAGTATTTTAATACAAAAGAAATAAAGACATAATCCGTGTCTTTAGCATCAAGGCCCGGATCTGCTTTTTGGATCAGGCTATCCGCCCGGTGTCTCATATCCTTTAGTCTTTTCTCAATGTCCTGTATTTTTTCGGATTTGATGTCAGGATTTTCCAGGGATGACCTGTATTCGCTTTGTCGTTCGTTAAATAAAAGGTTATAATCCTCATTGAGTTTATCCCATTGAGGTGCTTCGGACGACAAAGCAATTTTATCGGTATTTACAGGATTGAAATGTAATGGCGCTTTATTGAAGATAAAAAAAACAAATACCAATACACCCAGGAGCAAAATAAAAAACTGCATCGGGACCTTCAGGATGCCGTTGAATAATAATCCCAACCTACTTTCTTTGATGGAAGCACCCGACAAATACCTTCCTACCTGTGACTGGTCAGTACCAAAATAAGACATAAATAGGAAAAATCCCCCTATGAACCCTGACCATACATTGTATCTGTCCGAAAGGTCCAATTTAAAGTCCACCAGATTCATCTTACCGGTTTGTCCGGCTATTGCAAGACTTTCAGTCAATCCTATGTCTTCAGGGAGTTTATTTAAAAGGATAACAAAGGTTAAAAATAAGCCGAGAAAAATTACAACCATTTGATATTGCTGGGTTTGAGCGACTGCTTTGTACCCTCCGAAAGTCGTATATGAGATGGTCAATATACTTAATGCTACAATGGTCCATCGAAGGTCCCAGCCAAGCAAAACCGATAAAACGATGGCGGGTGCGTAGATGGTAAGTCCTGCTCCCATGGCTCTCTGAGTCA
>JAYUWT010000653.1:0-6123 GCA_043753405.1 Saprospiraceae bacterium
GAAGAGGAACTTTCCTTTACGACATTGGCAGGATCAAAGAGTTCGCTGATTATAATGCCACCAACGCACTGGACAGATTAATGCAACCTTTGACCTTTACTCTGGAGCAGCCGATAGATCCGGCAACAGGGCAGCCATGGATCAACAATGGCACCGATACTACTACTCAGGATGGTGCATTGAGAAATTATGTGCGCTCATGGACGCTCAATGAGATGAAACATGACCCTTCCATTCATACGAAGATGTTTTTTTTCTTACATAAATGCTGGGTCACCAATGCCAATGAAAGTAACTCCCCAAGGCTCTTCGATTACCTTGCCCTGTTATTTCAATATACTACAGGAAACTTTAAAGCACTGGCAAAAAAGATGACAATGGACAACCTTATGTTGATCTATTTGAATAATACCAATAATAATAAAAACTCCCCAAATGAAAATTATGCGAGGGAATTTTTTGAACTTTTCACCATCGGCAAAGGTCCTCAAATAGGACCGGGTAATTACACCAATTATACCGAAGACGATGTGATCACTGCGGCTAAATTGCTGACAGGGTTCAAAACTAATGCCAGAGGTGCAACCATTGATCCTGATACAGGGCTTTCCACAGGACGTGCAGTGTTTAATCAGCATAATACGGAAGATAAAACTTTTAGTTCGGCTTTCAATAATACAACGATCAAAGGAGCGAAAGCAGCCAATGAAATGTTGAAAGAGCTTTCCGATTTTGTGGAAATGATCTTCGCTCAGCAGGAAACAGCAAAATTGTATTGCCGCAGATTGTATAGATATTTTGTTTCAGCCAACATCACGAATGAAATAGAAACTGATATAGTTACTCCTCTTGCCCAGCAATTAATGGCAGATAATTATGAGGTTTCAAATACAATTAAAAAACTACTTACCTCAGAACATTTCTATGATGCGGATGATTCGGACAACAAAGACGAGATCCTTGGCGCTTTGATCAAATCGCCTTTGGAATTATACCTAGGAGGTACCAATTATTTCCAAATGCAGTGGCCCAGTCAGACTACTCAAACAGCCGCTTTATATAATTATTTAAACCGTTTGGTAATAAGCGTTATTTTAGATGGCGGAGGTCTTTCTTTCCTTTCACCATATGACGTGGCTGGTTATTCAGCATATTATCAGGAACCTAGTTATGATAAATCCTGGTTCAGCGCAAATACAATCGTTTCCAGGTACAAACTTGCAGAAATGCTGCTCACCGGCAAGTCATATCTGGGGGGTGGAAATTTCAATGTCAGACTTAATCTTCCGGCATTTATAAAAAACTCGGGCCACTTCAGCAATCCGGGAAATGCAGATATTTTAGTTGAAGAATTATCACAATACATGTTTGCAGAGAAACCGGATGATGACAGGATGTTGTATTTTATTCAAAGCCTGCTGGGTGGTTTCCCGGCTGCTGATTGGACCTATGAATGGGAAGCTTTTGTTCAGGGTGGAAGCGCTGACGAGGTAAATATTGCACTATCCAATCTTATGACAACGCTTCTTTATTCTGAAGAATATCAAATGTTTTAAAATAATTTCCAAGACAAGTTTTTATAAATTTAAAATCAATCTACGATGAAAAGGAGAAATTTTCTACGAATGACGGCTCCCGTTGCTTTTACACCCCTTGTATTGGATGGGAATATATTGAAACCATTTATGACAGCTTCACTGAACAGGATGTTCAATTGTGAGGACGTCACCGACCGTATCCTGATAGTAGTTCAACTGAAAGGTGGGAATGATGGTTTGAATTGTGTCATTCCAACCAATCAATACGATATTTATAAAAATTATCGACCCGTCATAGGCACAGATCTAGATAAATTATTATCACTGGACAATGGGCTTACCTCCGAAAACCATGTCAGCCTGCATCCCAATCTGGCTGGCTTTAAAGAGTTGTATGAGAAGGATAGTTTCTCTATAGTTCAGGCGGTTGGTTATGAAAACTCGAATAAATCACATTTCAAAGGCACTGACCTATGGTTAGCCGGTGGAGATAGTACTCCTGCCAATTATAATTATGGTTCCGGTTGGATGGGCAGGTATCTTGATGCTTCTTATCCGGGACTTCCCGGCGAACCGACAGTTGAATTCCCTGACCCTCTTGGTATCCAGCTAGGTTCAAAACAACAATTCTTAGGGTTTCATACCGAACATCAACATGAGGCAGGTATCAATCTTTCAGGCCAGGATCCGGGTGGTTTCTATTCGCTGGTATCAGAACTAGGGGGAATACCTCCTTCAGTGATCCCAAATTCAGATTTTGGACACAACCTTGAATATATAGTGGACATAGAACAATCTACCAACAAATACTCAAACAGGGTGTCTGAGGTGTTCAACAAGGGCACCAACATGGGCACTTACCCTGATGTGGATCTGGCCAATCAATTGAAAACTGTAGCGCGTATGATCAGTGGTGGCAGCAGAACCAAGATATATGTAGTTACTTTAGGTGGCTTCGATACACACGACGTGCAGGCAAATGGTACCACACCAACCCAGGGTACACATGCAGTATTGCTGGAAACCTTGGCATCATCTATTCTTGCCTTTCAGAACGATCTGGAATTGATGCAGCTGGATGGTCGTGTAGCAGGGGTAACTTTTTCAGAATTTGGCCGTCGTCCTAAGGAAAACGGCAATGCAGGAACTGACCACGGTACCTTAGCTCCGATGTTCCTTTTTGGAACTCCTGTAAAATCAGGTGTTTTGGGAACAAATGTAGACCTCTCCCTTGTCGCTACTGACAATGATTTGATTGGAATGCAATACGATTACAGAAGCGTATTTACTGCCTTACTTCAGGATTGGCTTGGAGCTTCAGATACTGTGGTGTCATCCACACTGTTTGATCCCTTTATAGCTACAAAGGCTCCGGTTATTGAGCCAAATTATGTTGTAGCCCCTGAATGTTACATAGATACTTATCTTAACACATCCATATTCGCAAGAGCAGGACAGTTGACACTATATCCAAATCCAACTACACAAATAGTATTTATGAATGTGGAACTATCAGGCCAGGGTATTGCCAATCTAAAGGTTGTAGATATGAAAGGTCAGGTGCATAAAGTGAATACCTCCTCTTATAATACGGGCATCAATAAATTTGAACTGATGGTAGCCAATCTGGAATCAGGTGTTTATATAGTCAATCTGACCCTTAGTGGAAGTAAAAGGAGCTATAGCGGAAAGTTTGTGAAGGTGTAAATTTAGCTGATGGCTGATGGCTAATGGCTTTGACGAGGAAAAAGTGTTGGTTAAGCGCTTTAAGAATTGACAATTGATAATTGACAATGAACGCGATGTTGAGGTTTGATTTTAAATAAATTATCTACGGAACGGCTTAAATCATAACGCTAACAGCCTTTAAACAGGTTAGAAATAATAAACCAGAAATTAGAATTATAGAGTATACCGGGAAGCTTCATTCAACATTTAAAATATAACACTCAACATTCAAAAGTATTACTGATTACCAATTACTGATTACTTATTACCGATAAGCTCATTGATTCACATCCCCTCGCAACGTCCTGAACCTTTGCCTAGCATCAAACGAAAATACACTCCCGCTATATTCGTTAAATAAACGTTCGTACAATTCTTTGGCTTTTTCCTTATCATTGAGTTGATAGTCATGTAGTTGGGCTAATTCATACAAAGCATTGTCCGCCCTGATCTCATCTTTAAAATCAGCAATGATCTTTTCATAAGCTGTGATGGCCTTTGGATAGTTTTTCTGCTTTTCGAAAATGTGGGCCTGAGCGTAAAGTATATCGTCATCCAATGAATGACCCGGAAATTTAAGCAGTAGAGCATCCAATTTAGTAGTGGCCTCAGGCAATAGGTTCCGGTAGATCAATAGTTCTGTTGAAGCGTACAATTTCAATGCTTCATCTGTTGAGTCCAATCCCATATTGTCTAATATAAATACACTCTGGTCTATGGCATCATTGGAGATCATTCTAGAAGTTGCTGTTTTGAGCGCATTGAACTGTGCCTGCGCCCATTCAAAATCACCAACATAATAGGACAATTTTGCATTTTTATATCTTGCTTCCTGGCCCAGGGGTTCTTCTTTAAAATCTTTGTCCACTTGAGAGTAATAAAGTGATGCATCCCATCGCTCTCCTTTGATCAACAAATAATCTGCCAACCTAATTTTCAATTCTGCTAAGACAGGAGGAGAAATAGCGCCTTTATCCACCAATGATTGCAAGATCTTAATTGCTTTAGGAAGGTCTTTCTTATATCTTAAGAGAAATTCTGCATAATCATATGAAGCGTAAACAGTTCTTCCACTCTCTTCATACATGGAGATATAATCATTGAATACTTTGTCAATCTGCAATTGATCTATCTCAGGTATCTCAGTATTCACAATATTCTTCTGTACAAGGGCTTTCAATTTATATCTGCCTGCATCGAAAAAGTAAGGGCTTCCTGCACCTTTTGTCATTATATAATCAAAACCCTGGATAGCTGTTTCATATTGACCTTCATTGTAAGCGACCATGGAAAGATTGTACACCTTGATCACATTATTTCCGGTCTGTATATCGAGGGCCTTTAATTGACGGAGTGCATTGGCAAAGTCTTTTTTCTGAATATAGATCCATGAGAGAAGCTCAATTAACTGTGGGTTTTGCGGATCTTCCTGCACTTTTTCGAAAACAGCTTTTAATAAACTGTCATAATCCTTTGGTTCACGAAAACTTCTTTGAACCGTAGTAGTGATATAGTTAAGTATGGAAGGATCCTGCTTTAACATATTGAGATAAGTGATCAGCATTTTATCCTGCTGACCTGCTTTAAGATAAAGATTGGCAAGGTCATTGGCAAACATGCCGTCTGAATTCAATATTTTCTCTCCTCTTTCAAGGGTCTGAATTGAATAATCTGTTTTACCTATCCTGTCAAAATAGCGTGATACATTCAACAGCATATTTGAATTCTGAGGTAGATGGTCGATGACGTACTTCATCTGAGTTTCAGCTTCTTCTGTTTTGTTGATCTTGATCAAAAGAGCAGCGTTTGTGACCCTTAATGTCAGTTGATTAGGATTTTGCCGGATCGCTTCATTCATTATTTGCAAAGCCTGATCATAATCTTTCATAGCGATATAACAATCGGTTAACATGGTCAGCAATTGTTCATTGGACTTATTTTTACTCCATAATTCCTTATAAAGGACAGCGGCTTTTTCGTATTCACCGTCCTGAAAATATTGAATGGCAAGCTGGGCATTCTGGCCTGACAGCATTTTTATAGAAAAAAAGCAAAGCAAAAGAATAAAAAAAAGACGTTTCATACGATTAATTAGAGCTCGAAAATATAGCATTTTTCATCATTCTATCCACTTTATACATTTTGGATATAAATAACTTACTAAAAACGAAATGTGGGCGTAAATGTTTTGTATCAGATATTAGAGACTAGATTCTAGATACTAGAAATGACGCTTAGATAATCAAACTCCTGTTATTATTTTAAATGACAAGTTGCTTAAAAAGTCGGAAAGAGTCGAAGGAAAGTCTGAAGGAGTCGGAAGGAGACAGAAGGAGACAGAAGTATACATAAGTCAGAATGGGTTCACGCAAAGCCGCAAAGTTAGAGAGCAAAGATCGCAAAGGAATAGTTGTTAATTAATCAGATACCAGCTGCCTAATTTCTTTATCCAATATATAAACACCAGGAGTTGAAAAATTATGTATAAGAATTTATAAACATGATTTAAGTGGTGCCCTACTACTTTTAACTTCTTTAATATAACTAATTGTAATATACTGATAATCAAAATGTACCAATATTAAATTATAGTATTAATGGACTGCTTCATCTGTGCGGGGCGGCCTTATAAATTTTAGTGAATGAATGTAGAAAATGCCAAAAAATAGTGAGCGACGTAGGGAGGACACCAACTGGAAGGTGTCATCATAAGGAGCGAAACGGAGGTAGGAATAAGTCCCTACTTATTCCATATCGCAGTAGATTTCCAGCGGATGCAAGGAGCCTTAAATTTCGAGCGTAATTTTTTGAGCATTTTCGGAAAGAATGAGCTTTAAAAAATTTATAGAGCCTTGAC
>JAYUWT010000654.1:0-2462 GCA_043753405.1 Saprospiraceae bacterium
TGCACATTTCAAATGATGTCTCCGTTGCCCCGGAATCGGAAATAATCACATAATATGTTTGACCTATCACGAGGTTGTTTACGATTAACGGACTTCCTCCACAACCTTGTTCAGTTGCTCCGGTAAGATCGCCACAACCATTAGGTATACTGACAATGGTAATGTCCACTTTTACATTATTAAGGACAGATATGGTGGCGTTGGTACCCTGAGCTGTGAAAGTAAACCACACATTGGTGGCAGTAGGTATAGCACAACCGCCATTGGTTTCATCAAATGTTGGGCTATTAAAATCGTAAGCGATACATGTACCGTCCAATTGGACGACAGGTAAAGCATTTGCGCAATCGTCATTGCCAGGTTGGGCAAATACACTTACACTACTACAAAGACAAATTGTAATAAATAAAAATTGTAAAACTAACTTCATACTGTTTTTCTGCGAGACTATTTAATAAATAAAATTGGTTGAAGTCACAAAATTAATCATTTATATTGAAACAATGGTAATATGATGATTAAAAGTCTTAAAAATCAAGGTTTCTCAAAATATTACGATACTCAGGCAGGAATATTTCTTCTTTCGATCATTAAATTCTTATACCTTTATATCATAATTTATTAATAATAAACTCATGTTAAGGTTAAATTCCATATTTATTTTTATTTTTTTTACATATATTTTCAGTTGTCACAGTCTTGATGCTCAGAATAATAATTCAAGGATTGATAATAAATCAAATAAAAAAGAACCAAATAAATTTACGGATAACCTTTGGTATGGTGGGAGTATAAATTTAGGTTTTGCAAGTGATGGATTCTCTTCTGTTTTTTCGTTTGGACTGGCACCAATGGTTGGATATAAATTTACCCCTGATTTTTCAATAGGTCCACGACTTGGCTTTACTTTCTCTAACTACAAATTTAAAACCGGGGCAAAAATCGAAAATATCGCTTTGCTTGATTTTTCAGAAGGAGTTTTTGCCAGGTACAAATTTTTTAATGTTGTATTTGTTCATGCTGAATATGATATTAACCAAAAGCAAGAGGCCTATTTTGATTTAAATAACAACTTGGCAAAACGTGCTATAAATGATTCAGATGCCTTTGTGGGATTGGGTTATAACAGTGGTGGCGGCGGATTCGGAACAGAAATATACATCCTGTACAATTTGTTGGCTGATGACAATACACTTTCCCAACCTTTTGAATTCAGAATTGGTCTTACTTACAATTTCTAAGGAATAAATTCATAACATCCGGCATCCGGTGCTACCGGTTTTCTTAGTTTTCCCGTTAAGTCATCAGGGATGTTGATTATAGGCATAGCAATTCCTCGGGCGATAGATAATGAATCCAGTTGAAACAAAGATTTATTTTCATTGACATACAACCTGTCATTGCGATTCATATAAATACAATTAAAATTTCTTGCCTGGAAATATGGATCTGCTTTGTAAGTATCCACTTTAAGGACAGAATTCATAAACATATATTGAAACTGATCAGGTTGCCCTCCTTCGAATGCATCCACAAGTTTGATCTCATCATCATCAAGTCCCGATAAAATGCAATTTTTAACATTCAAATTGGTTTTATTTGTCCGTACACTGCCGGATTTACAATTACCCAATTCATCACGGTCACATTTGTAATTATCCAATGATAATGCAAAAGACTGGCCTGATACATTTGGTACCGAACAATAATCAAAACTGTATTCACCGCCATAAGTTAATACGATATTGTAGCCTACAGAATTGGAAAACAGGCAATTGGAGGCTTTTATTGTAGCATGATTCCCTATGAGGCAATTGAGCACTACGTTGTCAATAATACTATGATCTATGTGCAAAGTAGTACCGGAATCTGCCAGGATCCCAAAATTGGAATTCCTCAGGTCAAGATAACTGAATTTGTTTATTTTGGTTGAGTTGAATATGACGATGCCACCCCATTGTCCATCGTTTTCTTCAAATTCTTCTTCAAGCCGGTCACCTCTGAATTTAACCGGATTTTCCGCTGTTCCAATAATTGTTAACTGACCTTTGGGACCCACAAATACCCTGCCATCCGTAAAAGGTGAATCCTCAATGTTGGCCGGTATCACCAATCCTCCATGAACATATATCCTTGCTCCTTCAGGAATAATAAGCTGACATTCGTCAATGATCAAAGATCCATAAATTACATACGGTTTCGGATCATTCCAGGTAATAGTTCCAAGATTACAACTCAATACACTCTGACCGCCAATATTTTCTTTTCCCGTAATGTAATTGGCATTCTGCCCCCAGGCGACCAAAACTACTGATTGTACCTGCGAATTGATCGTAAAATCTAGATAATCAACAAGTACAAATGGACTCTCACTAACATCCTGGTCCGGATCGACCTTTACTTTGCAGAAAATATAAATACTGTCACCGGCTTCGATGCGGGCATTTGTAATATTGGTTCCT
>JAYUWT010000655.1:0-6113 GCA_043753405.1 Saprospiraceae bacterium
TATTATTGGGTACATCGCCATAGCAATTGCAACACATACACCGTCCAACACAATACCCCTGTTAAAACAGCTGTAGCTGCTTTGTTGATGCCAATAGGATGTTCAAGTGCTATGGCGATGTACCCAATAATAAAGATGAGAATTGTCAGTGTAGCCATGCCGCAATATAACTCAAATGTTTCTCCACAATCTGTTCATACTACAACGATTTTGGGGAAAACTGTAGTTTTCAAGCCTAACCCAAATAGCACAAATGAGCGTGCATTATGGCTTACATGATTTATTGCTGAATCATTAATTTGCCCGTGATTCCGGCTACATGGCCAATCTTTGAAATAGTAAATACATGCTGTCCTGGAGCGAAAGATGACGTGAGGATATCAAAATGATCATCTGAAGTCTTTGCCGAAAAAACTTTCTTCCCCGACGGATCATAAATATGCAGGATATAATCATTTCCAGCCTCGGCATCAAAATAAATCGTTCCTGTATTTTGAATTGGATGAGGTCTTATATGATAGCCGGCATGACCTTTATCTATTATTTCTATAGCGATCACCTGAGTAGATCCGACACCACCAAGTTCCAGATAATAATAGTTTATCGCATTCAGCACAGGAGTCGTGTCTGAAAATGAATAGCTTACGGGCTCTGATACACTGCCACAAATTCCCGCTATAAATCCGATCCTTGAAAAGGTGATCGCGTCGCTGGACCGGTAAATCTGAATACCGTTACAAGTGGTTCCGGCTACAATTTGCCATGATATAGCGACCTGGCCATTAGCTTCAGACAATGAAAACTTTCCGAGCAGTGGATCAGCCTGTGCCTGCGCAAAACAGACGGACATGCACAGCAGGAGCAATTTGATTGATGAATGGAAAGCGGCTTTAATCCTCACGATTGATATCAATTAAGTATTGTGTTCGTACTGCCTTTTCAGATTAAAAGTAAGGGAAATAAATATGAGAAGGTTTATCGGGAATAGAAACACCTTAAATTCATTAACCGAGATAATCATAAAATGAACTCAAACCTTCGCAGACAACTGACATTATTCGTTGATCCCAAGGTTGCGGACAACATAGAAAGAGTTAGGAAGACATTCAACCCAATACAGTTTAACTTAATAAAAAGTCACGTTACTCTGTGCAGAGAGAATGAACTACAAGATCTCGAGGTCGTAATCTCAAATCTCGATAAGCTAAGGGATAAAAATCTTTTAATTGAGTTCGGAGAAGTAATCCGTACTGCAGGTGGTAAGGGAGTTGTATTACCCGGGGAAGGGAATTAATAGTGGTTTTCATGAATTAAGGAAACAAGTTTTACTGGGAATAAATCCGGATCCTGAGAGACCAGATCCACACATTACATTAATGCATCCCAGAAACTCCACCTGTACAGATCATATTTTTGAAGAGATACAGAAGATGGAGTTCCCAACGCAATTGGAATTTCAACACATCACAATGATTGAACAAAATGACGGGGGGTTGTGGAAAATGTTGGATGCCTGAATTAGAATAGAATAATCTGTGTGCTGCATCAATTATTAGTATTGCGAAGAATTATAGTATCCGTAATCAGGTCCCTTTCTTTTCCAGAGGTTGGCACCTTTTAGCTCCCAATAATTGCTTTTGAATTCATACAGGGCTACGCCATTCCGCATAAGCGTGTTCGCATCTATAAAATCGGGGCCTGTTGAATTTATCTTCACTTCAGCTACATCGACATAATAAATCACACAGGAATTTTCACCACACACTTTCGCACCATTTTCTTCCAATTGACTCCAGCATTTAAATTCACTGGCCTTAAAGCCGGAGACATAAATGATGTGATGGTTCTTCCTTGGAACTGCCAGGGATTTAAAGCTGGGATCACAGACTTTTACCGGGGCCTGTTTTAGTTCTTCTGAAGGAGAAGTAGCATTATTGGCTGAAGGTGGATCCTGTTGCATGGCAGTTTCATTTGTCTCCGGATTTATGTTTAGACTGTCGACTTTAGGGGTAATCGCACTCGAATCTGTGCTGGTGATGATTTCCGGTTCAGAAGTGACTTCTTTGGTGCCTGATGGTTTGCAGGAAATCACCAAAACCAATATGAGGATCGCAAAAATGGAGTATTTCATAAGTAAAGATTGATGATGTAAAACTAACCTTTCGACCGGTGCGGGCAAAGAGGGGAATTGGCTTCATTAACTGAATAGATTTCCTATATTTGCACCTCCTAATAGGCAAAGGTGCTGAATTAGGAATTTTTTTTGAGAAGCCTTTACAACTTAAACGCTTGATTTACAATAGCAATTGAGGTCAGGTGAGGTGGGTGAGTGGCTTAAACCAACGGTTTGCTAAACCGTCGTACTTTGAAAGAGGTACCGAGAGTTCGAATCTCTCCCTCACCGCTCTAAAAATTTGAAATTCGGGATGTAGCGCAGTCCGGTAGCGCACCTGTTTTGGGAACAGGGGGTCCCAGGTTCAAATCCTGGTATCCCGACATAAAAGAGGCCGACTCAAAAGTAAATTTTGAGACGGCCTCCTTTTTTTATTTCTATTTCAATCTCTCGGCAATCGCTTCTGCTACAATAAACGCCCCGGTCCAAGCTACCTGAAAATTAAACCTTCCGGTCTACCCTACGGTCCATGTTTTGTAAGCTATTGTCAGATCTCTCCATTCGGTTGAAGATTACAAAAAGGTACTATATTCTTTATATTTTTGTAGCCTATTCATAATTACCACTTTCACATGAAAATACTATTTATACCTGTCATCCTTTTCGTTGGGGTTATCCTGGGTCACTCCCAAACAGCCACCGATTTCACAGCTACGGATTGCAGTGGCAATAGTTACAACTTATTCACCGATCTCGATGCGGGAAAGATAGTGGTCATCACCTGGACTATGCCTTGTGGAGCTTGTGTCAGCGGATCATTAACTGCTTATAACATCGCTCAAAGTTATGAGGCTACTTATCCGGGAAAAGTTAAAATGCTCCTGGTTGACGACTTCGGAAATACACCTTGCTCTGCCATCAACTCATGGGGAAACTCAAATGGATTGGGTAGAGCAATTAGGTTTTCTGATGCATCTATACGAATGAATGATTATGGTACAGCAGGAATGCCAAAAACAGTAGCCATCGCTCCGGACCGCAGTGTCATATTTAACGAAAACAATGGGGTTAATCCGGATAGCCTTCAGGCTGCCATTGATGCTGTCCTGACGACTACCGGCGTCAAAAATATACCTACTTCAATAGCCAGTGCAACAGTTTATCCTAACCCTGCCGCTCAGAAAGCAATGTTGAATATAGATCTGGTGAAGAATACTGAAGTTCGGGTATGCATTTATAATCTGGATGGGAAAGAGTTACAAATCGTGTATCAGGGCAAATGTACATTTGGGGAAAACCTCCTGCCACTTGACCTCTCCAGGTTGAGCAATGGAATATACCAAATCAGAATTGAAGAAGGAGAAAGCATCAAGAGTTTACCAATTCTGGTTTCACGTTAACTTTTGTGCCTGATTGCTTTTACAAGGTTTTAATAGTATGTATACGCTTCGGATCTTTCCTCTATTTGCCTTTATTTCGTGTTCCCTGTTAATGATTGATAGTTTATTTGGTCAATGCTGTTCCGGAGGGAGCGGCTGCACAATTGCAGGAACGGTCGCACAAGGAGTACTCCAGGAAAGGCAAATTGAATTGAGTTCAAATTTTCAATTTATTCATACTAACTCTTTTTACAAAGAAGATCAACCTGCTTCATTTTCAGAAAGGACTTTTGATGCTTTTGCGAGCAGCTATCAATACTTTAAAATTGGCTATGGCATAACTCAGAACTTCACTATATCATTCGAGACCGGATATTATATGGAGAAGAAGGAAACGGGATTAGGGGAAAATCCACTTACAACATACGCATCAAAGGGATTTGGTGACTTGTTAATTTTTCCAAAGTATAATGTCTTTAATCGCCAGATTGAAAATCATCACGACGAGATCACACTTGGTTTAGGATACAAATTACCATTAGGATCATACAATGATTCGACAGGGAATGTAGAGCCGTTTTCAGGGCAAATCTTTTATGTGACTAATCCTACGTCAGTACAGCTGTCGTCGGGCGCTCAGGACATTATATTTTACTCCTTATTGTCGCGTCGTTATTTAAGACAACAATTATCCTTCTTTGCAAGTGCATATTATATTCGAAAAGGATATAATCCAAATGGTGAAAAGCTTGGGGATTATGCCAGTGTCGGCTTATTTGTGTCCAGGACCTTTTTTGATAAAATTGGATTAGGAGTACAAGTTCGATACGAACAAGTAGACCGCATGAAGATCAATGAAAGCGTTTTTCTGTTCGGTAAACCCTCTAATTATTATCCTGAGGCAACGGGCTATAAAAAAGTATTTCTAACTCCGCAGATCAGCTTTTCAACAGGTCGGTTTTCAGCTTTTGCATCCTATGATTTACCTGTCTATCAAAATCTTAATACTTCTCCCTATTATACACAGGCTGCCTCTGATTTCCAGGCTACGTTTGGATTATCATACAGGTTTATAATATCGGAGAACCCAAAATTATTATAGTCCAATTGCCAATATCCTTGAATACGAATTGCAATTTCGACACGATTAGTCGAAATCAGTGAGTTAGCACATCATACGTCTTAAAACTTGACTTCATCGGCGGTGTCTTGCCTTCTTCCCTTGCTTTTGCTAAATCAGCAAATCCACGTTTATGGCCCTCTATAAACTCAGGAGAACCAGTCCACTTTTTAAACGCTTCTTCATTATCCCAAAAGCTCATTATTAAATAAGTGCAAGAACCGTCTTTGGGCTTCAGCACTCACATATTTTTAAATCTTTCCATACGATCAATAGCTTGTGCGCGGCTGCCAAATAACTCCTCAAACCTTGTGATGTAGTCTGGCTCACAGTCGATTAAATTTATTGCCACAAATTCTTTCCTTTCATTCATGTTCACTTCTATTTACAAATTTATAAGTTGGTTTGTTTTACCTGCCTTTCAATTCTTCCAGTTTTTGTTTCATCTCGGCAATTTCGCTCTGTTGGCCAAGTATAATAGTTTTGCACAATTCTTTTATTTCGGGATCCTTGATGGATGCTTTCTCACACATTAAAAGGGCACCGGCATGATGTGGAATCATTGATTTCAAAAATTGTTTATCAGCTATACCCACCTGGCTTCGGATTAGCAACCAAAACCCAACCATGGCAATTATTCCAACTCCTAAAAGCATTGCATTGAGTTTTTTATTTTTATACATTCCACCCATTACCGTCAGTTCAATGATCAACATTGGAAATGACATGAGTCCTGCCATATAGAACTGATTGCAATTCGGAAACACATTGGAGAAAATATCAACCATGGCATACATAAGGATATACATGGCGACGAAAGAAAGTATCATCATTATGAGTAGTTGACGATAATGATTGTCTTTCACATGTGATTCCATAGATTAGATTTTTTGAATATTAAATGATTAGTTATATACATCAGATCCAAGGGTTATTTTGATTTTTGTGGCTTGGTTTTTATAGGCACTGGCCGATCATATTGACAGCAACCATGCAACTTTTTGTAAGACTCATCCGTTGCCCTGCATTCATCAGTGTCGTAACCGCTGGATGCAATGGCTTTCTTAATCTCTACTAACTTCACAATTGTAGAGTCATAACTTATAGTCATTACATCAGTTTCCATGTTCCAATTCGCAGACTTAACTCCCTTGATCGATGCTGCCTTTTCAATGGTCTTTTTGCACATACCACAATTTCCATACACTGTAAAATCTTCCGATTTGACGTACTCCTTCTGAGCACTCAATTGTGAAATTCCGGAAGTGAATAAGATGAATAAAACAATTAATGACTTCATATTTTAAGATTTAAGGTTAATACTAGTTAATTATTGCTGGCACTGCCTGTCGTTCTAAGCCGATTTTCTCAATGGCCTTTTTAGGGCCGACTTCAATGAAAAATATGTAAATACCATCATCAAAATCATTTAGGTCTAAATGACCAATTTAGTTCATTGGCCTCATAGAAATCAACCGGGTACCAATTGCACACAATAAAC
>JAYUWT010000656.1:0-2457 GCA_043753405.1 Saprospiraceae bacterium
CCATCAATTTTCCCTCAATTATTATTTTAGCCGCAGGAATAGTCGCAAGTAGCAGGTTAATGCTCCAGGCTCACTCTTACCGGGAAATATTTGGAGGATTTATGGTGGGAATCTTAGGTCAGATCATCGCTTTGAAATCTTATTTCTAATCAACCGGGCAAAAGAGTGTGGAAGAACTCTATTTTCATTTTGATGTTTATTTCAATTATTGATAAATAAACTAACTTTGTTCAACTTGAGGATACCAGATCATAATGGCAGATAAACAGAAACATATAGAGATAAAAAATAGAAAAGCTTCATTTGAGTTTTTCTTACTTCAACGTTATGAAGCCGGAATGATGTTGCGCGGCACTGAGATAAAAGCAATCAGGGAAGGTGCAGCCAATCTTACAGATGCTTTCTGTTATATGAGGGGAGGAGAGATCTTTGTCAAAAACCTCTTTATTTCCGAATATTCTCAGGGCTCCTATTACAACCACGATGCACGCCGTGAACGAAAATTATTGCTCAACAAGATCGAGATAAAAAAGATCGATAGGAAGCTGACTGAAAAAGGATTCACACTTATCCCAGTAAGACTATTTATTAGTGACAGGGGCTTTGCTAAACTTGAGATCGCACTGGCTCAGGGAAAGAAAATGTACGATAAGCGGGCTACCATTAAGGAAAAAGATAACCGTCGTGAGATGGACCGGATCAAAACCATCAAATAATGGATATCTCCCTCATCGTCCCTGTTTATAATGAAGAGAAAAACCTGCCTTTGTTTTTTGAGAGGAGCCTTATAATCTTAAAATCTACAGGACTTTCGTTTGAAATAATTTTTATTAATGATGGCAGCAAAGATGCCTCCTTAACCTTGATTAAACGATATAGCGAAGCACATTCTAATGTTCGTTACCTCGATCTTAGCAGGAATTTCGGACACCAAATAGCTGTAAGCGCAGGGTTGGATCATTGTAAAGGCGATATGATTTGCATCATTGATGCTGACCTACAGGACCCTCCCGAATTGATCCCTGAGTTGGTTAATAAAGCTAAAGAAGGGTATGAAGTGGTTTATGCTAAACGCAGGATGCGGCAAGGTGAATCAGCTTTTAAAACATGGACTGCACGCTTATTCTACCGTGTACTTTCAAAACTCACAACAATTGATATTCCACTAGACAGTGGTGATTTCAGATTGTTTGATAAAAAAGTCCTGGAAGTACTGAAGCAAATGCCTGAGAAAAATAAATTCTTACGAGGCCAGATCGCCTGGGCAGGATTTGATCAGACATATATTGAATATGACAGGGATGCCCGTCACGCCGGTACTTCAGGATACGACCTCCGCAAAATGATTCGTCTCGCTCTAGATGGAATAACTTCATTTTCTAATGCGCCACTAAAACTTGTCACCTATTTTGGAGTCATTGTCAGCCTATTTGCATTTATTGCTACCTTATTTGTGTTATATTCTATCTATGTGATCAAAAGTTTTGTTCCCGGATGGGGATCTCTATTAATAAGCATTTTGTTTATCGGTGGTGTGCAAATGATCGCAATCGGCATTATCGGTGAGTACCTTAGCAGGATGAATCAGAATTTGTTAAACAGGCCGTTGTATATTATTAAGGATATGGGTTAATAAAGTAAATATTGACCACAGAGAATATTCTTTTTCCTCCAATTTATAAAACTCCAAAAAACGCGGGTTTCGTTTCTATTAAAATTTAGATTTTTAAGAGAAATAATTAAATGTAAAATTGAATAAAGGGGCATAAAATGAAAAATCCTAATATTCTTGGGTTCGGCATAGAGTTCATAAATTATAGCCATTTACATATTCCTCTGTAATAAAATAGTACAATGTTATGGCATAATTATTCTGTATTAGGCTTCTCACTTTGCAAGTAATTCTTATTCGTATCAATTATGAAGCCTGTCATAGCAAGCCATTCCAGATATTCAGAGGTGATCTTTTGGTCAATCTTTAATCCCTGCAATTGTAGTTTCATCTCGACGATCTGCATATCCACCAACTCCAGAGGTGTTATCTGAGTCCTCAGGCTCTTATTCTTCAACAATTTTGGAATGAGGCTTTCCTCATATAATTGCTCCCATTGCTTTTTAGAATTCAATAGTTGTTTGATCTTTCTTTGCTTTATAATAATTTTTGATTGCAAAATTTCCAGGGAAGTTTGAGCTTCATTTTGGTCTTCAAATAGCCTGATCGAAGCTTCACTCCTCTTAAGGTTATTATTGGCCGCAATTGGAACTGTGAGTCCAAATCTGAAAGTGAGGTCATTGCTGGGATTGAATTTTGTTTCAGGTATTTCTGCAACTGCCAGAGGGCTATACCCTGCCTGAAAAAAACTAAATATCTGTCTGTTTTTGCTATTCTGATATTTCAATTCCGCCATTGAAAGATTAACTTTCGCATCTAAATAGTCCAATTCCGGGATCGTTGGC
>JAYUWT010000657.1:0-2457 GCA_043753405.1 Saprospiraceae bacterium
GACATAGCAACAGTAGCATTGGAAACATTGTGTACACCCGGCATTGATAATGTCATGCCCTTATAAAGCCTGGTTTTATAATGAAAATCGAACACTACACTTCCTTTTGCGAGATATGAAATATTATCCGCAAAAATATCCGCATTTGAATTCCCAAAGGTCAAACAATGATAGGTCGATTGCATGTTATCCCATTCTTCAGCAGAAAAATTGGAAGTAACAGAACTGTGCAAGAAAACCGTACCTCCGGTTTTTGTTTTATTAATAAAGGCTTTAAATCCCTGAGTTACTTCTTCACTACCTCCATAGATATCAAGATGATCGGCATCCATGCTCAAGACAGCACTTATAGTAGGAGAAAGTGTGAGGAAAGAACGATCGTATTCGTCAGCTTCAGCTACAATATATTTCGAACCACTATCTATATAGTTGGAATCATAGTTGGACATGATTCCACCTACGAATCCTGTAACCGCAGTACCAGAATAATATAACAGATGTGTCAGCATAGCTGTGGTTGTAGTCTTACCATGTGTCCCGGCTATTGCGATCGTTTTCTCAGAATTGCTGATAAGTCCCAGTACTTCAGATCTCTTGAGCATCTGTATGCCGGATGCCGCAAAATAGGATCTTAATCTGCTATCCACCGGAATAGCAGGTGTAAAAATGACCAGGTCAGGTAATGTTATATTTTCCGGAATATCCTCATAAATGATGTTCATTCCTTTTGATTCAAGAAATTTGGTAAGTGTAGTTTCGACACGGTCATATCCTGACACATTTACTCCTCTTTTGGAGAAATATTGTGCAAGTGCGCTCATGCCGATGCCGCCTATTCCAAGGAAGAAAACTGATCTTATGTCGTTGAAACTTTTCATGATCAGTTGCTTAATGTTTTACGATTGATCAATTTCATCACCTCCACAGCAATATCATGAGCCGCATCAGGCCGTCCCAATGCAAGAGCATTGTCAGACAGTAACTTTAGATGAATTTCATCCTGGACGCATGCAAGTGCTTTTTTAACCATTTGTGTTGATGCATCCGCATCAGAAATAAGGATAGCAGCATTGCTGGTGACTAAGGCAAATGCATTTTTCGTCTGATGATCTTCTGTCACATTGGGCGAAGGGATCAGAATAGATGGTTTGCCGGTGACACATATTTCAGATATGGTCAATGCACCTGCCCGCGCTATGATCAGGTCTGCGCATGCATAAGCCATGTCTACACGTTCTATGAAAGGCAAATTGACCACATGAGTCAAGATCAACAAAGGAGCATGGTCATAAAGACCTTTATAAAAACTTCCACTCTGCCATATCCATTGAACATCGGAATGTGCAGCGATGATATCGAAAGATGAGGTCAATGCATCATTGAGTGTTTTAGCCCCAAGGCTTCCACCCATGACGAGAATAGTCTTTTTCTCCGGGTCCAGACCGAACAACTTATAACCTTCAGCTCTTTTACCGCCCAGATAATTGATATCCTGTCTCACAGGATTGCCTGTAAGCCTGATTTTGCTCTTAGGGAAAAATTTATCCATACCCTCATAAGCGACACAAATAGCTGCAGCAGATCTGGATAAGATTTTGTTAGTGATACCCGGATAACTGTTTTGCTCCTGTATCAGCGTAGGAATTCCCATTCTACCGGCCACCCGCAATACAGGACCACTGGCATAACCACCTACCCCAATAGCGATATCGGGACTAAATTGTTTTACTATGTTTCTTGCCTTGCGCATACTTCTTAATAATTTGAAAGGAAATAAGAGGTTTTTGGAAGTAAACCTTCGCTGAAATCCAGCTATTGGTAAACTCTCTATCTTATATCCTGCCTGTGGGACCTTGTCCATCTCCATTTTTCCTTCTGCTCCAACAAATAAAATTTCCAGATCTTCATTCAGACTGACCAAAGCATCTGCTATAGCGATGGCGGGATAAATATGACCTCCGGTCCCTCCTCCACTTATGATCACTTTCTTCATTTACGCCGGTTTTAATTCAGCGTTATTCTGTACAGCACTAACTACTTCTTCACGAGATTCTATATACCTGCTCACACTTAGTATAATTCCAAATGAGATGCATGTAAAGATCAGACTTGTTCCCCCCAGGGATATGATCGGCAATGTCACTCCCGTATCAGGAATCAAACCCACATTGACCATTATATTGGCAAAAGCCTGAATTACAATATTGAGACACAGACCTATGGCTAACATAGCTCCAAATGTCTTGGGAGATTTTTTAACAAGCCGGATACATCTATACAGCATAAGCAGATAGATCCCCATAATTCCAATCCCACCTAAGAGACCAAACTCCTCACAAATAATCGCATAAATAAAATCTGCATGGGCATAAGGAAGGAAATTTCTTTGGGAACTGTTTCCCGGACCCTCTCCTATGATACCGCCATTAGCAATGGCAATGTGTGCCTGTTTGGATT
>JAYUWT010000658.1:0-2446 GCA_043753405.1 Saprospiraceae bacterium
TACCACCGGTTATTTCTTGTCCTATCAATGTTACAATTGGCTGTGGCTCAACTCTTCCATCAATAACCGGTAGTCCAATTGCATTTGATAATTGTACAGAGGATTGTGAATTCAATTACACTGATACAGAGTTGCCTGGTGATTGTGAATTAATTATCAGAAACATCAAACGACATTGGGTGGCTAGTGATGAAAGCGGAAATGAAGCCGAATGCGATCAAATCATCAGCATCCAATGCCAAGCCCGAAACATCACATTCCCCAATGTTCAAGGAACTCAATTAACTGTTAGATGGCTGCCTGGTAGCGGAGACCACCGGTTAGTAATCCTTAGTCCTAATGGCAATTTTAATGCTCCTTCTCAGGGAGTTGAATACACCGCTGATAATCATTATGATGGCAGTGGCCAACAAGTTGTTTATAATGGACCGGAAGACGAAGTAACTGTCACTATGCTTCAACCCAATACAACTTATTGGTTTAGGGTATATGAAAGTAATTATTGTCCGGATGATCCTTTTTATTTGCTTAATTCAGGGGTCTTGAATACAAAAAGTCAAACAACCACAAATCAATCAGATCCTGGATCAATAATTCCCTTTCCGATTCTTTCACCTCTTCCTTGCATTGGCAATCCTGGCTTTTATCAATCAGAACTTCACATTAACCTTTACAATGCACCGAAGTACATGGCTCCTGATTGTATTGATGCATTTGAATGTGATCAGATAAATTGGAATCATTCTCCAATTCATGGTGATAAGACTACTTTTTGTGAGTTAATGCCCAAAGCAATAGATTGTTTTGGGGCTAAAGACTATACTTGGGAGTTCAGGCAAAGAGGACACATAACGGGTAAAAGAAAAGTTAATGATCCATCAATGTGTGAAACTCCGTGCGGAACTGAAACTTGTAGTTCAACTAGTCTAACCGTATCACACTATTCTGATGGTTGTGATACCCGAGACGACAGATTGGCTTGGGATGTAAATTACATTTCTAAACCCTACAACATAGCAGAGAAAAATATATGCATTTACGCTGTTGAGGAGGGAACTGTCTTTTATCAACCAAATAAGCAATCTGTTTATATTAAACATCCCGTTTCATCGAGTAGTGGTAACTATTGGTATAGTTATTACGATAATATAGTGCCCAAACTAGGATTAGATAGTGTACAGAAAAATCAACACATTGGAAGGATAAAAGATAAAGGGTCTAATACCCATCTTCATTTTGGTGTTTATTATAAAATGGGATCTGAATATATTTCGGTTAATGGTCCTATTAAAATAAATAATGAAAATAATGGAATGCCATATTCTGTTTCTAACATTCATTGCACAATTAGTGGGTCGAAAATCAGAAATGCAAGAATATTCAAATCAAATAATGGTTTTTTCGAATTCCTAGGGCAAACCAATGAAGTTGGAAGGTTAAGTGTTACAAGTATTCCTGGGATCAATACCGGAGATTCGCTAAGAATTATTGCTGGTGGTTATAACATACTTGATTTCCAATTTGATGATCAGCTTTATAATAATTTCAATTTTGTTATACCCATGATTGTTAATGATAATAATCTCAATATCAAAAATCCAACGTTCGATATCTCTCCAAATAAAATTATTTATGATTCATCAGATATAATTCTTAAAATATCTGGAGATAATTTGGTAAGTTATGATGTTAGTCTTGTTCAATCTTTTGACTCTGAATCTGAAGTAATGATTTTGGGATCTAATGTTAGTCCTACAGATTCCATTTTTGAATTTTCATTATCAAAAGAGGGTTACAATACGATTAGAGTATCATTTAATGGCGCAGATACAATTTATGTTGAAAAAGAGATTTTATATTCTTCTCAGCTAGCAAAAACACATGAATTAAGCATTCAAGCTGATTCTCAGTTTCTTCACTCTCAAATTTATATTAATGGAAATTATTTCAAAGATATTGAAACAACAATCTCACTGATACCATTGCCCCCTAATCCAACAATGCTAACATTGGTGAAATCTGGATACATTGACACCTCATATACTATTTTAAGCGATACCGTTATTCAAGTATTGATGGAAGCACTATCACAAAAATTGTTTACTCCTTTTGATTCAACTAAGATAAATTTTGCAGCGAATGGTTCCATTCAATATGCACGGAATATAACCATGCAAGATTCCTCAGGACTAAGTTCAATTTACCTAAAGCAGTTTTGGGATGATTTTACAGAGACGGGCCTTCATCCAAAAAGCAGAAAAATTGAATTTATAAATGCAAGTCAGACCGGATGGTCAAACATTGGTGCTTCAATTTCGTTAAATCAACCTGAATTTCTTTCTGCTAAGAAAACATATTTATTAAATATTGTCGATGATACATTGTTTCGAAAAATAAATTTTACTACAAATGATGATTTAATTTCCTATGATTCTACATCACAGAA